>NZ_JBHYJH010000313.1:0-5842 GCF_042740445.1 Streptomyces sp. NPDC059003
TGATGGTGTCACTGGCGGCGCTGTGGCAGTCGTACGGCGTGGAGCCGGCGGCGGTCGTGGGCCATTCGCAGGGCGAGATCGCCGCGGCATGCGTGGCGGGAGCGCTGTCGCTGGAGGACGCGGCACGAGTGGTGTGCCTGCGCAGCCGGGCGCTGACCGCCGTGACCGGAGACGGTGCCATGGCCGTCGTCGCACTGCCCGAGGACCAGGCAGGCGACCTGGTGTCCGACTACGCGGACCAGGTGTCCATCGCCGCGGTCAACGGACCCGCCGCGGTGCTGCTCTCCGGCGACCGCACGGCCCTGGAGGAACTGCGCCTGACCTGCCAGCAGCGGGACGTGCGGATGCGGATGGTCCCCGTGGACTACGCCTCGCACTCCGTGCACGTCGAGAAGATCCTCGACGAACTGACCGGACTCCTCGCCCCCGTCCGGCCGCTCCGCCCCCAGGTGCCCTTCCTCTCCACCGTCACCGGCGAGTGGATCGACACCCCGGCGCTCGACGCCGCCTACTGGTGCGCGAACCTGCGCCGGCCCGTGCGCTTCGCCGAAGCGGTGCGCACCCTGGCCGAGCAGGGCTACGGATGCTTCGTCGAGAGCAGCCCGCACCCGGTGCTGCTCGCCGCGATCGAGGACACCCTGGCGGACCGCGACGACACCTTCGCCGTCGGCTCGCTGCGCCGCGACGACGGCGGCGCCGACCGCTTCCTGCTCTCGCTGGCCGAGGCATGGGTGCGGGGCGTCCCCGTCGACTTCGGCCCCGCCGTCCCGGGCGGCCCCGACCATCCGGTGGAGCTGCCCACGTATCCGTTCCGCCGCCGCCGCCACTGGCTCGAAGCACCCGCCGAGGCGGCCGCCCGCCAGGAGGCGGCCCTCATCGACGGCTGGCGCTACCGCGTCGACTGGACCCCGGTGCCCGGCACCAGCACCCCGTCCCTCACCGGCGACTGGATCGTGCTGACCCCGCACGACTCGGTGCGCCCGGACCTCGTCCGGGCGGTGCTCGCGGGCCTCGCCCGGCACGGCGCCACGGTGCACCCCCGCACCGCACGAGAACTGGCACAGGACAGCGCCCCGCTGCCGCAGGACATCGTCGGCATCCTGTCGCTGGCCGCCCTGGACGAGCGGCCCGGCGACGACGATCCGGCGGTCACCGTCGGCCTGGCGGACACCGTGACCGGCATCCGCGAACTGGCCGCGCGCGCTCCGCACGCCCCGCTGTGGATGGCGACGCGCGGCGCGGTCGGCACCACCGCGGACGACCCCGTCCGCCACCCCGTGCAAGCCCAGACATGGGGCCTGGGCGTGGTGCTCGGGCTCGACGAGCCGGGCCGGGTCTGCGGCCTGGTGGACCTGCCGGACGAGCTGACCGAGGACGCCGCGGCCCGGCTCGTCGAGAGCCTGTCCGGCGCCACCGGCGAGCACGAGGTGGCCGTGCGCGGAAGCACCGCCCTCGCCCGGCGCCTCGTCCAGGACCCGGCGCCGCAGGCCGAGCCGTGGCGACCGCGCGGCACCGTCCTGATCACCGGCGGCACCGGAGGGCTCGGCGGCCACGTCGCCCGCTGGGCGGCCCGCAACGGCGCCGCCCACCTGATCCTGACCAGCCGCCGGGGCCCCGACGCGCCGGGCGCGCCCGAACTGCGTGCGGAACTGACCGAACTCGGCGCCGCCCGGGTGACCGTCGCCGCCTGCGACGCCGCCGACCGGGACCAACTCGCCGCCCTCCTCGCAACGATCGACGACACCGCGCCGCTGACCGCCGTCGTGCACGCCGCCGGGCTCACCCAGCCGGCCGTCCCGGCCGGCGAGCTGTCCACCGCCGAACTCGCCGACGTGCTCCGGGCCAAGGTCGGGGGCGCCCGCAACCTGGACGCCCTGACCAGGGACGCGGACCTGGACGCGTTCGTGCTGTTCTCCTCCGGAGCCGGCACGTGGGGCGACGCCGGCAAGGCCGGATACGCCGCCGCCAACGCCTACCTGGACGCCTTCGCGGCCGAGCGGCGCGCCCGCGGCGCGGTCGCCACGTCCATCGCCTGGGGCGCCTGGGACAGCGGCATGGTGCACGGCGACGTCGCCGACCTGCTCACCCGGCGCGGCGTGCGGCTGATGCGGCCGGAACGGGCGGTACGCGCCCTGGCACTGGCGGTCGGCCACGGCGACACCACCGTCGCCATCGCCTCCTTCGACCTCGCCCGCTGGATACCGCTGTACACGATGGACCGGGACCGCCGGCTGGTCGCGTCCCTCACCGCGGACCGGACGGCGCCCGGCACGCCGGACAAGGGCCACGCGCCCGAGCCGGAGCAGTCCACGGCCCCCGGGGACCGGCTCGCCGGCCTGTCCGCCGAGGAGCGCGAGACCGTACTGACGGACATCGTCCGGCGGGAGGCCGCCGCCGTGCTCAAAGCCGGCGGACCGGACGAGATCCGGCCGCGCCGGGCCTTCAAGGAACTGGGCTTCGACTCGCTGACGGCACTGGAGTTCCGCAACCGGCTGGCCGCCGCGACCGGGCGCAGGCTGCCCGCGACCCTGGTCTTCGACCACCCCACCCCGGCCGCACTCGTCCGCCACCTGAGCGGCGAGCCGGCCGGCGGCGGAAACGACGTACTCGCCGACCTGGACCGGCTGGAAGCCCGGCTGTCGGCCCTGCCGGACGAGGAGCACACCCGCCTCGACCTCGCCGACCGGCTGCGCGCCCTGCTGCGCCGCGTCGAACCGGCAGCGGAAACCACCGCCGACCCCCAGGACGACCTGGCGGCGGCTTCGAACGACGAGATCTTCGACCTGATCGACCGGGAGTTGGGTATCGGATGAGCGGTGGCGCGACCGAAAAGCGGCTGCGGGAGTACCTGAACCGGCTCACCACTGAGCTGCGAACCACCCGCAAGAAGGTCCGGGAGCTTGAGGACAGGCGGCGGGAGCCCGTCGCGATCGTCTCGATGAGCTGCCGCTTCCCGGGCGGCGTGGAGACCCCGGAGCAGTACTGGGACCTGATCTCGGCCGGCGCCGACCTCGTCGGCGAGATGCCCGACGACCGCGGCTGGGACCTGCCCCGGCTGCACCACCCCGACCCCGCGCACCCCGGCACGAGCTACACCAGGCACGGCGCGTTCCTGGACGGCGCCACCGAGTTCGACGCCGGGTTCTTCAGCGTCTCGCCGCGTGAAGCCGTCGCGATGGACCCGCAGCAGCGGCTGCTCCTGGAGACCTCCTGGGAGGCCTTCGAGCGGGCCGGCATCGACCCGGAGAGCCTGCGCGGCGAGCGCGCGGGCGTCTTCGTCGGCGCCAGCAACCAGGGCTACGGGACACAGGTGCGCACGGCGCCCGAGGGCGTCGAGGGACACCTGCTGACCGGCGGCTCCGGTGCCGTGCTGTCCGGGCGGATCGCCTACACCTTCGGCCTTGAGGGCCCCGCCGTCACCGTCGACACCATGTGCTCGTCCTCCCTGGTCGCCCTGCACCTGGCCATGCAGGCACTGCGTGACGAGGAGTGCTCGCTCGCGCTCGTGGGCGGCGCGACCGTGATGAGCACACCGCGCAACTTCATCGAGTTCAGCCGGCAGTCCGGGCTCGCCGTGGACGGTCGGGTCAAGGCGTTCTCCGACGACGCGGACGGCACCGGCTGGGGCGAGGGCGTCGGCGTACTGCTCCTGGAGCGGCTGTCCGACGCGCGCCGCCACGGACACCAGGTCCTGGCGGTGCTCCGCGGCAGCGCGGTGAACCAGGACGGTGCGAGCAACGGCCTGACGGCCCCGAACGGCCCGTCCCAGCAGCGGGTCATCCGCCAGGCACTGGCCAACGCCGACCTCTCCACGGCCGACGTGGACGCGGTGGAGGCACACGGCACGGGCACCTCGCTCGGCGACCCCATCGAGGCCCAGGCACTGCTGGCGACCTACGGTCAGGGACGCGCCGCCGACCAGCCGCTGTGGCTGGCGTCGGTGAAGTCGAACATCGGACACACGCAGGCCGCGGCCGGTGTCGCGGGCGTGATGAAGATGGTCCTGGCGATGCGGCACGGGCTCATGCCCAAGACGCTGCACGCCGAGACGCCGTCCTCGCACGTGGACTGGTCGGCAGGCGCGGTGGAACTGCTGTCCGAGGCCCGCCAGTGGCCGAGCACCGAGGACCGGCCGCGCCGCGCGGGCGTGTCCGCCTTCGGCGCCAGCGGCACGAACGCGCACGTCATCATGGAGGAAGCCCCGGCAGAGACGTCCGACGACGCCTCCGACGACGCCTCCGAGGAGGGCACGCCCGAGGCGGCCGCCGTCGCCGACGCGGTCGAACTGCCGGTGCTGCCGTGGGTGGTGTCGGCGCGGTCCCGGGACGCCCTGGCGGCACAGGCCGGACGGCTGGCGGCTGCGGCCGACGGCCTGGACGCGACGGACGTGGCACTGTCGCTGGCGACGACGCGCGCCGCCCTGGAGCACCGGACGGTCGTGCTGGGCACGGACACCGACGAACTGCGTTCACGCCTGGGCGCCTTCGCGGCCGGCCAGCCGGCGTCGGACGTGCTGTCCGGAGCGGCCGGTGACGGCCTGACCGGGTTCGTCTTCTCCGGCCAGGGCGGCCAGCGCCTGGGCATGGGCCGGGAGTTGGCGGAGACCTTCCCGGCGTTCGCGACCGCGCTGGACGAGGTGTGTGCGCACTTCGATCAGCTGTTGGACCGTCCGCTGCGGGAGGTGATGTTCACCGACGCCCGGGCGCTGGGGCAGACCGGTTGGGCGCAGCCGGCGCTGTTCGCGGTTGAGGTGGCGCTGTTCCGGCTGGTGGAGTCGTGGGGCGTGACGCCGGACTACCTCGTTGGTCATTCCGTCGGTGAGTTGGCGGCTGCGCATGTGTCGGGTGTGTTGTCGCTGGCGGATGCCTGTGAACTGGTGGCTGCCCGTGCCCGGTTGATGCAGGCGCTGCCCGAGGGCGGCGCGATGTGGGCGGTACGGGCCTCACTGGAGGAGGTCACCCCGCTGCTTGCCGAGGGCGTCTCGGTGGCGGCGGTGAACGCCCCGGAGCAGGTGGTGCTGTCCGGTGAGCGGACCGCCGTGGAAGCCGTGGCCGCGCGGTTGCAGGACCACAAGGGCCGGTGGCTCCAGGTCAGCCACGCCTTCCACTCGGTGCTGATGGACCCGATGCTGGACGGGTTCCGCGAGGTCGCGGACGGACTGACGTACGCCCGGCCGCGCATCCCGCTTGTGTCCACCCTGACGGGCGAGCCGGTGACAGAGTTCACCGCCTCCTACTGGGCGGACCAGGTCCGCGGCACCGTGCGCTTCGCGGACGCCGTCAGCCGCCTCACCTCCCTCGGCGTCACCCGATTCGTGGAACTGGGTCCGGACGCCGGCCTGGTCGGCGCGCTCGGCGAGATCGACGACGACGCGCTCGCCGTACCCGTCCTGCACCGCAAGCGCCCCGAAGCCACCACCGCCGTCACGGCCCTGGCCCGGCTGTGGACGGACGGCGTCGAGATCGACTGGCACGGCTTCTTCGCCCGAACCAGCGCACACACCGTCGACCTGCCCACGTACGCCTTCCAGCGTCAGCACTACTGGCTTCAGGACGAGGCCGGTGGCAGTGAGGTCGGACAGGACCCGGTTGATGCCGAGTTCTGGGCTGCCGTGCGTGGTGGTGAGGCGGGCGTGCTCGCCGGTGAGTTGGGCCTGGCCGAGGACGCGCCGTTGAGCGAGGTGCTTCCGGCGCTCGAGACGTGGCGGGCCCACCGGACCGACGGGACGGCGCTCGATTCCTGGCGTTACGACATCGACTGGGAGCCTGCCCCGGCCCGCCCCGGGGCGCGGCTGTCCGGCCGTTGGCTGCTGGTGACGTCGGCCGGGCTGTCGGACGGTGAG
>NZ_JBHYJH010000314.1:0-5758 GCF_042740445.1 Streptomyces sp. NPDC059003
GGGGGCGGAGCCCCCAGTTCGGGAAGGGGCGGGTCTGGGGCGCCACCCGCGAGGGACCCCCGACCCGCACCCGAGAGAGGCAGCACCCCATGAACCTCGTCATCCGCGACGCCCGCGTCATCGACGGCGGTGGCGACGCCTCGTACCAGGCCGACGTAGCGATAGCGAACGGACGGATCACGGAGATCCACCGGGAGGACACGCCGGGCCCGCGCCCGACGGGGACCCGGACGGTCGAGGCCCACGGCCTGGCCCTCGCCCCCGGCTTCATCGACATGCACGCCCACAGCGACCTCGCCCTGCTCCGCGACCCGGACCACAGCGCGAAGGCGGCCCAGGGCGTGACCCTGGAGGTCATCGGCCAGGACGGCCTGTCGTACGCGCCGGTCGACGACCGCACCCTCGCCCAGGTCCGCCGCGCGATCACCGGCTGGAACGGGGACGGCAGCGACATCGACTTCGACTGGCGCACGGTCGGGGAGTATCTGGACCGCCTGGACCGGGCGCACGGGGGGCAGGGCATTCCCGTCAACGCCGCGTACCTCATCCCGCAGGGCACGGTCCGCATGCTCGCGGTGGGCTGGGAGGACCGGGACGCCACACCGGCCGAGCTGGACCGGATGCGGCAGCTCGTCGCGGAGGGGATGGAGCAGGGCGCGGTCGGCATGTCGTCGGGGCTCACGTACACGCCCGGCATGTACGCCAAGGACGCCGAACTGACCGAGCTGTGCCGCGTGGTGGCCGAGTACGGCGGCTACTACTGCCCGCACCACCGCAGTTACGGCGCCGGCGCCCTGGCCGCGTACGAGGAGATGGTGGAGCTCACCCGCACCGCCGACTGCCCGCTGCACCTCGCGCACGCCACCATGAACTTCGGCGTGAACAAGGGGAAGGCGCCGGACCTCCTCGCCCTCCTCGACGCCGCGCTCGCCGACGGCGCCGACATCACCCTCGACACCTACCCCTACACCCCGGGCTGCACGACCCTCGTCGCGATGCTGCCGAGCTGGGCCTCCGAGGGCGGGCCCGAGTCGATCCTCGCCCGGCTCCAGGACGACGCGACCGCCGAGCGGATCCGCCACCACATGGAGGTCATCGGCGCGGACGGGTGTCACGGCGTACCGATCGAGTGGGACACCATCGAGATCTCCGGCGTCTCCGACCCGGGCCTCGCCTCCTGCGTGGGCAAGACCATCCAGCAGTCGGCCGACATGCGCGGCGAGGAGCCGTGGATCACGGCCCGGCGGCTGCTGGTCAACGACCAGCTCGGGTCGACGATCCTCCAGCACGTGGGGCACGAGGAGAACGTCCGGGCGATCATGCGGCACCGCGTGCACACGGGCGGCAGCGACGGCATCCTCCAGGGATTCAAGCCGCACCCGCGCGCGTACGGCACGTTCCCGCAGTACCTCGGGCGCTACGTACGGGAGTTGGGCGTGCTCTCCCTCGAGGAGTGCGTCGCCCACCTCACCTCGCGGCCCGCGGCGCGCCTGCGCCTGCCGGACCGCGGCCTCGTCCGCGAGGGCTACCGCGCCGACCTGGTGCTCTTCGACCCGGACACGGTCGCGGCCGGTTCGACGTTCGAGGCGCCGCGCACGCTGCCCGTCGGCGTCCCGCACGTCCTCATCGACGGCCGGTTCGTGATCGAGGACGGGAAGCGGACGGACGTCCTGGCGGGCAGGGCGATCCGCAGGACGCCCGCGTGATTTTCCCCCCGCCTGTCCGTCGGCTCCGTCTAGCGCAGCTGCCGGCCGGCCACCGCGGCGTCGTAGACCCGCTTCAGATCCCGGTCGAAATAGGAGGAGTACGAGACGTCGGGCGACGTTCCGCCGGTCTTCCAGCCGCCTATCAGCCCGACGACGCGCGGCCGCTCACTGCCCGCCGTGATGAAGGGGCCGCCGGAGGTGCCCGACACATAGCCCGCGCAGTCGATCCGCGAGAACGTGCCGCCCTTCCAGCCGCCGGAGTCGCCGGTGGTGAACTTCTTCATCTTCGTGACGCAGTCGAGCGGGTTCTGCCGGGCGGCGAAGCCCGGATATCCGATGACGCGGGTCTTCGAGTGCCGGAAGCCGGTGTTGTAGCCGATGGGGAAGGAGCCCACGACGTCCTGGAGCTTCTTCCCGTCGGACCGCGGCCCGGCCTTGAGCACGGCGAAGTCGAGGCCGGTGGCGGACTTGACGCCGCCCGGGCGCAGATAGCGCGGATCGGCGTAGATCTGGCTCTTCTTGACGGGGAAGATCCCGTACGGCTGCGGGCTGCTCCCGCTGTGCTTGGGCACGAAGACCAGCTTCGCGCCGCTCCGCCAGCTGTCGAAGCAGTGCGCGGCGGACAGGACGAGGTTCTTGCCGGGCGACGTGACGACGGTGCCGCCACAGAAGCGGTACGTCCTGTCGCCGCCGCTGCCCTCGACCCAGAAGAAGGTGCCGACCTGCTTGATGCCCTTGAAGGGGTGCGAGGGCGAAGTACGGGCCGCCGCCGGGCCCTTGGCGGACTCGGCGGGCTCGGCAGGCTCGGCGGGCTTGGCCGACGCGACGGGCACGGCCTCGGCCATGCGTTCCGGCGTCCAGAACTCCTCGAGCCCGCTCGCCGACGGGCCCCTGCCGTCGGCCGGGCCCGCGGCCCACGCGGACGGTTGCACGGCGACCGTGGCGGTCGCGGCGATGACGACGGTCGCGGATATGGACGCGAAGCAGGCGCGCAGCCCCATGTTCCCCCCTGATGACGCGGCAGACCGGGCGACCCTATCCCGGCCCGCCGCGTCAGCCGTCAGCGGCGCACCCGGTCAGGGCTTGGGCAGCGTGCAGCCCGGGCGGTTCAGGTCGATCTTGTTGCCGGCGCCGACGCAGGGAACGATGATGTAGCTCTGCTGGCCGTAGTTGATCCCCTGGCGCACGGTGACGTTGCCGTTCTCGTCGACCTCGCAGGGGTTGTTGTCGGTGCAGCGCTCGCCGTCCTCGTTACCGGTGTTGTTGACGGCGACGACCTTGCCGGTGGCGTCGTCGACGACCGGGGAGCCGGACGTGCCGCCGATCGTCTGGCACGCCGAGGTGTAGCGGACCGAGTCCTTCCAGGTCCAGCGGCCCTCCTTGAGGCGGTACGCGAAGCCGTCGATGTTGCACTTGTACATCCGCTTCCAGTAGCCGGACACGACCGTGATGGCCCTGCCCTGCGTCGGGTGCGCGGCGTCCAGTTCGAGGGCCTTGATGCCGTAGCGGCTCTCGATGTCGCGGTAGGTGCTGGTGAGTTGGTACAGCGACACGTCGGTGTCGGTCATCGTGCCGTACGCGATCTTGCTGGCGCGCACGGTGCCCGCGTTGCCGCCGCTCGCGTTCAGGAGCGTGAAGCTGCGCGTCGACGGCCGGTCGACGATGACCTGTCCCGGCGCCGGGAAGCCGGTCTCCAGACAGTGGCCGTTGGACATCACGAGCGCGGGGTCGGTGGGCTGCGAGTTCGGCACGCGCACGACGGAGCCGGAACAGTTGCTGAGCGCCACGGTCCCGGCGAAGGACACGGCCTTGGCCTTGGCCTTGACCGCTGTGTCCGTGGCCTTGGCCACGGTAGCGGTCGGCTCGGCGGCCGCGGGCGCTTCGTTGCTGACGGCCGTCGCGGGCGCCGCCATCGCTCCGAGGAGCAGAGCGGCGAGCGCGGCACCGACGAGAGGCTTCTTCATGTGGGGGTCCCCTCCGATGACTGTGTAACCGAAGTCCCTCCAGGCCCTTCAGTTTTGTCATGCGCATTGTTATGCCATCCCGCCGGCGGGACAAGACCACGAACGGCCAAGCCCGCACGGACATGGGACGAGGGGCGGGCCCCGAAGGGGCGCGGGGCGTGACATCGCGCGGCTCCGCCGCGGGGCGCGAGCAACCCCCACAACCCGCACCAACACAGAGAGCGCACCCCCCGAGCTCCCCCGCTCAAGGCGCCCCCGCCCGGAGTACCCTCGGCCCATGCAGGTGATCCAGTCGACCAAGCTCGCCAACGTCTGTTACGAGATCCGGGGCCCCGTGCTCGAGGAGGCGATGCGGCTCGAAGCGGCAGGGCACCGCATCCTCAAGCTCAACACCGGCAACCCGGCCGCCTTCGGCTTCGAGTGCCCGCCGGAGATCCTGGAGGACATCCTCCGCAACGTCGGCGACGCGCACGGGTACGGCGACGCCAAGGGCCTGCTCGCGGCGCGCCGCGCGGTGGTGATGCACAACCAGACGCTCGGCATCGAGGCCGACGTCGAGCACGTCTTCATCGGAAACGGCGTGTCCGAGCTCATCGTCATGGCCATGCAGGGCCTGCTCGACGACGGCGACGAGGTGCTCGTCCCCGCGCCGGACTACCCGCTGTGGACCGCCGCCGTGTCCCTGTCCGGCGGCACCGCCGTGCACTACCGCTGCGACGAGCAGTCGGACTGGATGCCCGACCTCGCCGACATCGAGCGCAAGATCACCGACCGCACCAAGGCGCTGGTGATCATCAACCCGAACAACCCGACCGGCGCGGTCTACGACGAGGCCATGGTCCGCGGCCTGACCGACATAGCCCGCCGCCACAACCTCCTGGTCTGCTCGGACGAGATCTACGACAAGATCCTGTACGACGGCGCCACGCACACGCCGACCGCCGCGATCGCCCCCGACCTGCTGACGCTGACCTTCAACGGCATGTCGAAGGCGTACCGCGTGGCGGGCTACCGGGTCGGCTGGATGTCGATCTCGGGCCCGAAGGCGCGGGCGTCCTCGTACATCGAGGGCCTGACGATCCTCGCCAACATGCGCCTGTGCGCGAACATGCCGGGCCAGCACGGGGTGGTCGCCGCGCTGAGCGGGCGACAGACGATCAACGACCTCGTCCTGCCGGGCGGCCGCCTCGTGGAGCAGCGCGACACCGCGTACGACCTGCTGACGCAGATCCCGGGCGTGACCTGCGTGAAGCCGAAGGGGTCCCTGTACCTCTTCCCCCGGCTCGACCCGAAGGTCTTCAAGGTCAAGGACGACCGGCAGCTGGTGCTCGACCTGCTCAGGGCCGAGAAGATCATGGTCGTGCACGGTACGGGCTTCAACTGGCCGGAGCCCGATCACTTCCGGATCGTGACGCTGCCGACGGCCACGGATCTGGCGGACGCGGTGACCCGGATCGGGACGTTCCTGGACGGCTACAGCCAGCCGTAGCGCCGACCCCGGCCGGCCTCAGTGCCGATCCGACTCAACTTTAGACAGAATCTAAGCTAGGATGGTTTTCAAGCAACTGCTTGGAGGCCATCCCATGTACGAGCCGATCCGCACCAAGTCGGTCCACGCGATGGCCGACCCGGGCGACTTCCCGCACCGCTCCCGCGAGGAGGAGCTGGACATCCAGCTCGCCGGGCATCTCGCGGCGCTGCTCGCCGTCACCGACGAGCTGCGCGCCCTCGCTCCCGACGTCGAGCTGGACGCGGCCGCCGAGCGGCTCGCGGCGCAGGTGGCCCGGCTGCGTGGGGGGCTGCCGCCGGTGCGGGCCTCGGTCGCGGTCGCCATTCATGAGCCGCATCTGGCCGCGCTGCACCAGCGTGCGCATGCCCTGGCCGGGCGGGCGCTGGTCGTTGCCGCGTCGCGTGCCGACACGGTGGTCGCGATCCTGGCCGCGGAACGAGTGGACGCCCACGCGTCCCCCGCCCACCTCACACCCGTGTCCTGACCTTCCCCACCCACCCGCCCTCCCCCGGCTCCGCCGCCCGGCTGGGGCTGCGGCCACAGGGAAGGGCGGGTGGGTGGGGGAAAGACGTCAGCCC
>NZ_JBHYJH010000315.1:0-5740 GCF_042740445.1 Streptomyces sp. NPDC059003
GGGCGTATTGAGCCGAAACTGCCCATGAATGCCTGCAACGAATCGAGTGGAAGTCAATCGGCTTTCGCCTGGCCCTGCCAAGGGGTGCCGTTCTCGTTGACATATCGCAGGGCGTCGTCGATGGCTCCGGCAGAGCGCTCCTCCCAGCCGTATCCGTAAATGCGCGGCGGCTCGTACGGGGTGCCGTCAGGGTTGACGTAGGCCATCTTCGTCTTGATCTTGATCTCTTCCCGGCCGTACTGAGCGGTGACGAACCCACCGTAGCCGTACCGGAACTGCCGGCCGATCTGGTCGTACCAGTTCTGAAGCCCGGCGATCTGGATCCCCAGGTGCTGCACGTAGTTCTCCACTGCTGCTTGGTGGGGGCCGAAGTCGGGGAGGCACTGCTGGAGGGACCACATCTCCTCCACGTCCCGATTGTGCATGGCCACCGTTTCGTCGACGGCCTGCTGGAGGCTCACCTGGCGGTGGTGGCGGATGCTCAGGATCTGGCTGACCACCTCGTTCTGTCCGAGGGCGAGTTCCTTGTGCAGGGAGCTGATGTCGTTCTGGAGGAAGATGACGCACGCCTGAAGGTCTCTGAGCCGCTGGATGACCGGGTGGTTGAAGACGTCGGCTGGCAGCAGCACGCCGGTGACCGGCTCAAGCTGGTCGGCGAAGGGCCGCATGCCGATGGAGTGCATGCGGATCATGCGGCAGCGGTA
The DNA here is from genome assembly GCF_042740445.1 of Streptomyces sp. NPDC059003. Classification (NCBI taxonomy): domain Bacteria; kingdom Bacillati; phylum Actinomycetota; class Actinomycetes; order Kitasatosporales; family Streptomycetaceae; genus Streptomyces; species Streptomyces sp. NPDC059003. The sequence goes on from NZ_JBHYJH010000315.1 coordinate 705, forward strand.
GACCGACGGATAGATGCCCTGCCTGCGAAATGCGACCTCCTCCATTAGCCCGTAGTGGATGTACTGCCAGTAGCTGAGCGCCATCCGGTCGATCCAGAACTGCGGCGCGTACCGGCGGAATTCTTCCCTTGCAGCGGCCATCTGCCGCAGCAGGCCCAGTTCCCCGGGCCTGGGATCGTCACGCCCGGTCATGACCTGATAGATGCGGTCGCGCAGCGGGGCGATCTCCTCTGCCGGGGTGAGGTCGAAGAAGTCGTCCATCAGCGTGATGTAGTTCATCCAGCGGGCGGCCGGACGCAGTCGGTCGACGTCGTTGGTGGTCGGGAACATATACGGGGTGACCCGGGAGAGCAGCTGCTTGCGGTAGCGTTCCCGGTCGGCCGGATTGGGGAACATGTCCGCGTAGTCTTCGTCGTACCAGCGGAAGGTCTCGTCGTCGAGCGCGTCGGCCAGCAGGCTGTCGATGGTTGGCCATGGGTAGGTCAGGCGGGGGATGACGAGTTCCTCGCCGGTGTCGGACTGGCCGGGGGCGGTCGGGTCTTGGCGCTCGGTGCTGGTCATGTCGGGTCCTTTCCTGCGGTGGCGCAGAGGGTGTCCTGGTCGGGGTAGTACTCGGGGTCGTAGCGGTGGACGTGTTGGTCGACGCCTCGCCAGCCGGAAATCACGAAACTGAAGTGGTGGATGTGCTGGGCGACCGGGTCTGTCCATCTGCCGAAGTCCGGAAGGTGGTGCTGAAGGCGGACGAACTCGTCCAGTTCGCGGTCGTGGATGGCGAACATCTCCTCGCGGGCCTGGTCTATCCGGATGCGGTGGTGGTGGGCCAGGACGTTGATGAAGTTCACGTTCCCCATGCCGGTGCGCATGTCTTTGTCGTAGGACTGGAACTCGTTGAACCAGCCGGTGATCCGTACGGTGAGTGATTTCAGCCGCCGGATGACGGAGTGGCCATGGATCTTTTCCGGCAGGACGGTGCCGGTCTCGATCTCCTTCAGGGCCAGGAACGGGTGGATCATCAGCGCCTTCTCCCGCATGGCCATGTACTCCTCGATGCCCGGGACGGTGCCGGCTGCGAGGTGCGTGGTCTCGGCCTCCAGGCCCTGGAAGTACAGGTCGAGGTCATCGGCCCACCGCGCCACCGAGGCGGGCGGGATGAAGGAGAGGGCACCGGTGCGGATCTGCGCGATCGCCCGGGCGAGCGGCACCCCCGCTTCCTGTGGCGTGATCTCGCCCCGGGCGACGGCCACCGTCTGCTGCCGCAGGTGCCGCACCTGATTAGGGGTGGCGTGCTCGTACACGTCATCCTGGTAGAGGGAGAACAGCATCATCCGGGCCAGCGGGATCAGACGCTCCCAGGTCGCTGACGGAAAGAAGGATGCCGTCATGTAGGCGGTCTTGACCTTCTTGAATCCTTCGGCGATCTCGGGCGGCACGATGCCCGCCCACTCCCCGTCGATCCACGCCCGGTCGGTGTGCTGCTGCAGCGCCTCAGCGTGGGGGTTCATCAGGCTGGGAAACGGATAGCGCAGCCTGGCCATCTCGGTCGGGTCCATCATACCCTCCTCACCCATGGCGGAGTTGTCCAAGACATCGTCGACATCGTCATGAATGAACAGAAAGCGTGGAACATTTCCAACGGCGCTCTGGAGAGCTAATTCGTTACACACCACAGATCCGTTGACACACCAGCATTCGCAGGCCGCGGGGGTGCAGCGTTCCGACAGGGGCGGGGCGGACGCGTTGGCTGGGGCTGAGTTTGAGGTGCCAGCGCTGGGTGATGGTGGCCAGGATGAGGGTTGCTTCGGTGATGCCGAGGGTGTCGCCGATGCATTTGCGGGCGCCCCTCCGGAAGGGACGAATGTCCCTCGCGGCAGGGCGTGTTTGTAGATCCATCGGTCGGGGTAGAGGTCGCTGCGGCGGTGGATGAGGTAGGGGCTGTAGGCGATGGTAGTGCCAGCGGGCAGGCAGTGGCTGCCGAGTTGGGTGTCCGTGGTGATGGTGCGCGTGAGGATCCAGGCGGGCGGCCACAGGCGCAGGGTTTCGATGATGATACGGCTGGTCAGGTCCAGCCGGGACAGGTCCTCGTAGGTGACCGGTTGGCCGTTGAGGACGGTTTGGACTTCGGTGCTCTGGTGCCTGGCGATATCGGGGTGCTGGGCAAGGAGGTACAGGGCTCACGCCAGGACGACGGCTACGGTCTCCGCGCCGCCAATGAAGTAACGTGACAAGGTTGTCGGCAATCTCAGAGCCGGACAGCGCCGCTGCCTCGCCCGGGGCCTCGTTGTCACGGGCGGTCAACAGAGCCGACAGCAGGCTGCTGGGGTCAGCGTGGCGGTCGCCGACAGCGTCCTTGAGGACGCGGCGGACTCGATCGCGTGATCGGTCGTAGCGGCGATTGCCCAGCAGGGGCAGCCATTTCGGCGTGAGCATGCGCCGATACACCTTGCCGATGAGGAAGGAGACGTCGTTGACCAGGGGACACAGTGCGGGGGCCGGGAGAGCGTCGGAGAACAGGGTGGTGGCCAGGATTCTGGAAGTGAGCGCCATCATCTCCGTGGGTACGTCCAGGACCTGGCCAGGGTGCCAAGCCCTTGTCATTTCGTTGGCCTGAGCGATCACCGCCTGCGCGTAGAGGGGCAGGTGGGCAGGATGGAAGGCGGGCTGGACCAGACGCCGTTGCCGCCGATGTGAAGAGTGGGGACAGGTCGACAGGCCATTGCCGATGCCGAGTACTCCCCGGCAACGCTCGTAAAAGAGGCCGCCCTTGTCGAAGGTTCGGTCGTCGCGCAGGACCTGACGTGTCAGTGCCGGATCGCAGACAACAACGACGGCTGTCCGCGCGAAGCGGACTTGGACCAGGTTGCCATGGGCGGGCAGGGAGACCAGAAAGCGCAGGGGATCGCGCATCAACGGCACAAGATGGCCGACCATGGGCAGCGCGCCTGGTGCACGGGGGATCGGTGAAGGGTAGGTCATCATGCATCCCTATCGGCGGGTCGAAGTGGAGGCACGGATTGCGGAGGTGTCGGGCAGCGGTTCGAAGTCGATGAGCAGCAGGCGAGGCGAGTAGGTGTCAGGGCGGGAGGCGCGTGCCGCGGCGGGTCGAAGACCCGGTGCAGCGCCAGGATGAGTCCCCCCAGACTCGGGTCCAATGGAATCGGCGACAGCAGAACCCGCCTGCTGGGGCCGTGCGTTGATGTGGTGCTGGCTGTCATGACACCCTCCAGACGGTCTTGTCGGCCAGGGCTCGCAGCTGGTGGAGTGCCCCGGCGGGAGCGGGCAGATGGTCGAGTGCGGTGAGGGCCTGCTCATACCGTTGGGTGATCATGTGCTCGACGGTCTGGTCCGCTCCGGTGGCCCGCAGCACTGCCCGCACGGTCTCTGCGTTCTTCTCGTCGAGGCGGGGGTTGCCGTATAGGCCGTGCAGCAGCCGCGTCTGGGTGTCGTCCGCGGCTTGGAGGGCGTGGGCGATGAGGACGGTGTGTTTACCTTCGCGCAGGTCGTCCAGGGCGGGTTTGCCGGTGTGTTCGGGGTGGCCGAAGGCGCCGAGGAGGTCGTCGCGGAGCTGGAACGCTTCGCCCAGCGGCAGCGCGAAGGCGGAGAGCTGGTGCATGAGAGGGTCGTCGGCTCCGGCAAGGGCCGCGCCGATGTGCAGGGGGCGTTCGATGGTGTATTTGGCGGTTTTGTAGCGGATGATGGCCAGGGCTGGTGCGGTGTCGGGGGTGGGGTATCCGGTGGCGATGAGGTCGAGGTACTGGCCGTACATCACCTCTCCGCGCATGAGGTCGATGAGTGGTTCGACGTGTTCGCGCTGGTCCGGTTTCAGGCCGTGGTGGGGGTCGTGGAGGAGTTCGTCGGACCACAGCAGGGCGAGGTCGCCGGTGAGGATGGCGGCGCTGGTGCCGAGGTCGTCGGCCAGGGCGCGGGTGCGGCCCGTGCGGTGGCGGGCGGCGAGGGTGTGGTGGAGGGTGGGCTGTCCGCGGCGGGTGGTGGAGTGGTCCATGATGTCGTCGTGGATGAGGCAGAAGGCGTGGAACATCTCCAGGGCCGCACCCACCTGCACCGCCTGGGCCGGGCTGCTGCCGCTCGTGTTGTTGCTGGCGGTGTGCCAGCCCAGGACACACAGCAGGGGACGGAGCCGTTTGCCGCCGGCGAAGATGAAGTCGTGCAGCAGCTCGGTGACCTCGCCGGGCAGACCGCCGTCGGCGGCCGTTGCCGCCTTGTTGGCCAGGAAGGACTTCAGCACGGCATCGACGGCCGTGCGGATACCCGGCAGGTCCAGCGGGGCGGTGACCGGTATGGCCGGGGAGGCGCTCATGGGCGGGCCCCCTCCTCGTTGCTGCCGGGGGCGTGGCCGACCAGGCGGAGTGCTTCTTCCACCAGCCGGTCGACGATCTGGGCTTCGGGGACGGTGGCGATCACCTGGCCGTGGACGAAGATCTGGCCCTTGCCGTTGCCGCAGGAGACCCCGAGGTCTGCTTCCCTCGATTCGCCGGGGCCGTTGACGATGCAGCCCATCACCGCGATGCGCAGGGGGTGGGGGAAGCCGGTGAAGGCGGCTTCGACTCGGTTGGCGAGGTGGTGGATGTCGACTTGGAGGCGGCCGCAGCCGGGGCACGAGACGATCTCCAGCCTGCGGGGGCGCAGCCCGAGCGAGGCGAGGATGTGGATGCCGGCCTTGACCTGCTCCACCGGGTCGGAGGAGATCGATACACGAATGGTGTCCCCGATACCCTCCGCCAGGAGGATGCTGAAGGCGACCGCGGATTTGACCGCGCCTTGCAGGGCGGGTCCGGCTTCGGTGACGCCGAGATGCAGGGGGTAGTCGCAGGCTGCGGCGAGCAGCCGGTTGGCGGCGACCACGGTCAGCGGGTCGTGGTGCTTGACCGCGATCTTCAGGTCTGTGAAGCCGTGTTCCTCGAACAGCGAGGCTTCCCACAGTGCGGACTCCACCAGCGCCTTCGCGGTGGCGCTGCCGTGCTTGGCGAGGAGGCGGGGGTCGAGGGAGCCGGCGTTTTATACTATACGGTCCGGTAACG
>NZ_JBHYJH010000316.1:0-5720 GCF_042740445.1 Streptomyces sp. NPDC059003
GGGTAGGGCCCACCCACCCGGGGGTCCAGGGGGCGAAGCCCCCTGGTTTCGGGAAGGGGCGGGCTTGGGGAATTCCCATCCGCCGCGACGGCGAGCAACCCCCGCGACGCGGTCCGGCGGTGCCGAAACAACCGTCAGCGAAAGAAGGCCCTCAGAGACGACCACGCGTGAACGGGCACCATCGCATGCCGTTCACCTGCCCGGGCTCATCCCCGATGACGTACCGCACCCGCCGCCCATGCACACGCCGCGCCGGCGCCCGGCAGCCGCGCGGGCGGCAACCGGGGGCGAGGCGGGCGGAGATGGGCACGGCGGCGTCAGCCCCGCCCGTGCCGCAGCGCGGGGTGCTCCCCGGCCGCCACGAGGTCGGACACCGCGGCCTTCGGGTCGCGCCCGGTGACGAGGGACTCGCCCACGAGCACCGCGTCGGCGCCCGCGTTGGCGTACGCGATGAGGTCGTGCGGGCCACGCACGCCGGACTCGGCGACCTTGATGACACCCGCGGGCAGCTCGGGGGCGACCCGCTCGAACGTGCCGCGGTCGACCTGGAGGGTCTTCAGGTCGCGCGCGTTGACACCGATCACACGGGCCCCGGCGTCGACGGCGCGCTCGGCCTCCTCCTCGTCGTGGACCTCCACGAGCGGGGTCAGGCCGATGGACTCGGCGCGCTCGATCAGCGACTCCAGGGCGGGCTGGTCGAGGGCGGCGACGATCAGCAGGGCGAGGTCGGCGCCGTACGCGCGGGCCTCCCACAGCTGGTACGAGGTGACGATGAAGTCCTTGCGGAGCACCGGGACGTCGACCTTGGCGCGCACGGCTTCCAGGTCGGCGAGGGAGCCGCCGAAGCGGCGCTGCTCGGTGAGGACGGAGATGACGGCGGCGCCGCCCGCCTCGTAGTCGGCGGCGAGCCCCGCCGGGTCGGCGATCGCAGCGAGCGCGCCCTTGGACGGGCTGGAGCGCTTGACCTCGCAGATGACCTTGACGCCGTCGCCGCGCAGCGCGGCCGCGCCGTCCTTGGCCGCGGGAGCCTTCGCCGCGCGCTCCTTGAGCTCGTCGAGGCTGACGCGCGCCTGCCGCTCCGCGAGGTCGGCACGGACTCCGTCGATGATCTCGTCGAGCACACTCACGCGAGCGGCCCCCTTCCCTGCGGAACGATGGTCACTGCGATGGTATCCGCAGCGGGGCGTAGGCTCCGCATCCGGTTGACGCGGGTCCCACGACCTGGACATTCGAGCCGGGGCAGCCGCAGGCCCGGCGGGCCGGTCCTACGGGTGCAGCCAGGCGCCGAACGGCAGGTTGCGTACGAGTGTGAAGACCGTGATCAGCGCGCCGACGGCCCACAGCTGCGCGCGCCCGAGCTCCACGCGCGTCGGCCTGCCGCGCGCGGCCCGCACGGCCCACACCGTCCACACGACCGCGAACGCCCCGAAGCCGGCGACGGCGAGGGCGTTGTCGCCGAGGGCCGCGGTGAGGTCGCCGTGGGCGAAGGCGTGGGCGCTGCGCAGCCCGCCGCAGCCCGGGCAGTAGACGCCCGTGTAGTACAGGAGCGGGCAGGCCGGGTAGTGGCCGGGCTCGTTCGGGTCGACCGTGGCGACGTACGCGAAGGCCGCGACGACGGCGCCGAGCAGGGCGAACGGCACGGCCGCGCGGCGCAGTGCGGGGCCTGGGCCCGTGCCGGTCTCCGGTTGAGCGTTCACCGCTGCATTCTCCCTCGCGCCCCGCGCGTCCGCCCCGGCCGGTACGCCGATGGGGCGCCCGGAACCGTGTCCGGGCGCCCCATCGGCGTACGACGAGAGGGGGTCAGCCCTCGGAGCGGGCCACCTGCGGCCGGTGCGACTTCTGGCCGAGGCCCGCGAGGCGCATGGCGCCGCCCACGACCGCACCGGCGAGAGTGAGCGCGATCCCTGCCCAGAAGCCGACCGGGTTGCTCATCACCATGAAGGCACCCGCGACGCAGAAACCGATGAAGGCGATGATGACACCGGTCCACGCGGCTGGGGTGTGTCCGTGTCCGTGGCTTCCCGCCATGACTTGCTCCTCGTTAGCTGTGCGTGTGATTGAACGCTGTGGTCCATTGTCCCGTACGCGGAAGTGTGCGATGAGACCGGGTGCCGGGTGATCGTCCCGGGGCCCGCTAGGGCCTGTCCGATGGGTCGGCGTGGTGCAAGGAGCGGCGTCAGGGGGGTACCTCCCTGTTCGAGCGAAGCCGAGAACTTGGGGGAGCGTGCGATCGCTAGGCGCCGGAAGGTCCTCGAATGGGGCCTCCCCTGCTCGAACGAAGCCGAGAGCTTGGGGAAGTGCCAGACGCCGCGACGCCGCGCCGACCCATCGGACAGGCCCTAGGGCTACCGGGTCGGGTCCTCGCCCCGGTCGATGGCCTTCCACAGCTCCTCGGGGCGGTCCGGGTCGGGGGCGCGGCGGGCCTTGGGGCGCGGGGCGCCGTCGCGTTCGTACCGGCCCGACATCGCGGGCCAGGCGCGGCCGCGGACGAGGGCGAGCAGGCCCGCGGCGATGAGCAGCGCGCCCGCGGCGGCCGCGGCGTACGGCCAGCCGGTGTGGGTGAGGTCGGCGATCCTGGCGGCGGCGTCGCCGGACGCGGTGGCGGCCTTCTCGTCGAGCGCGTCGCTGTCCTTGGCGCCGAAGAGCGCGGCGACGACGATGCCCACGCCGCTCAGGGTGAGCAGCAGGGAGACGAGGACGCGGCCGGTGCGGCGCACGGCGAAGACCGCGACGAGCGCGGCGAGGCCCACTATGGCGAGGGCCGCGGGCACGCCCGTGACGTCGCTGCCCTTGGCGGTCAGCGGGAAGTCGCCGCCCGCCACGGCCGCGGTGCCGTGGGCCCACGACTGCCGGGATGCGAGCAGCGCGAGGGCGGCGCCTGCGGCGCCGAGCAGCAGCGCGGCGGCGAGGCTGCGCCGGCCGCCGCGCGCGGCACGGCCCTGGACGGCCGGCGGCGCGTCCTCGGTACGGGGCGGAGGGACAGCAGAAGTCACCCGTCCACTATCCCTCACGGCTCTGCGCGTCGTGCAGGCGGTTGGCGGTATGGATGGCGCGCAGCACCGCGGCGGCCTTGTTGCGGCACTCGGTGTCCTCGGCGACCGGGTCGGAGTCGGCGACGACACCGGCCCCGGCCTGCACGTACGCGGTGCCGTCGCGCAGCAGCGCGGTGCGGATGGCGATGGCGGTGTCGGAGTCGCCGGCGAAGTCGAGGTAGCCGACGCAGCCGCCGTACAGGCCCCGCCGGGACGGCTCGAGCTCGTCGATGATCTGCATGGCGCGGGGCTTGGGGGCGCCGGAGAGGGTGCCCGCGGGGAAGCAGGCGGTGAGCACGTCGAAGGCGGTGCGGCCCTCGGCGACCTGTCCGGTGACGGTCGACACGATGTGCATGACGTGCGAGTACTTCTCGATGGACATGAAGTCCACGACCTCGACGGAGCCGGGTTCGCAGACCCGGCCCAGGTCGTTGCGGCCGAGGTCCACGAGCATCAGGTGCTCGGCGCGCTCCTTGGGGTCGGCGAGGAGCTCGTCGGCGAGTGCCTGGTCCTCCTGCGGGGTGGCGCCGCGCGGCCGGGTCCCGGCGATGGGGTGCACCATGGCGTGCCCGTCCTCGACCTTGACCAGGGCCTCCGGCGACGAGCCCACGACGTCGAACCCGTCGAGGCGCAGCAGGTACATGTACGGCGACGGGTTGGTGGCCCGAAGGACGCGGTAGACGTCCAACGCGGAGGCCCGGCACGGCGTTTCGAAGCGCTGCGAGGGCACGACCTGGAAGGCCTCGCCCGCGCGGATGCGCTCCTTGATGTCCTCGACGGCGAGCTGGTAGTCCGGGCCGCCCCAGCGGGCGGTGTACTCCGGCAGTGCGGAGGGCGGGAGCGCGGCCGGGGGCTGGACGACGGGCCGCGACAGGTCGGCCTCCATCGCGTCGAGCCGGGCGACGGCGTCGGCGTACGCCTCGTCGACGCCGGTGTCGAGGTCGTTGTGGTTGATCGCGTTGGCGATGAGCAGGACCGAGCCGTCCCAGTGGTCGAGCACGGCGAGGTCGCTGGTGAGCAGCATGGTCAGCTCGGGCAGGCGCAGGTCGTCGACCTCGCCCGGGCCGATCTTCTCCAGGCGGCGCACGATGTCGTACCCGAGATAGCCGACCATGCCTCCGGTGAACGGCGGCAGCCGGTCGTCGATGACCAGGTCGTGCGGGGTGTGCAGGGCCTCTATGGTGGCGCGCAGGGCGGCGAGCGGGTCGCCGGACGTGGGCACGCCGACGGGCGGGACGCCCAGCCAGTGCGCCTGTCCGTCCCGCACGGTCAGGGTCGCGGCGCTGCGCACGCCCACGAACGAGTACCGGGACCAGGAGCGGCCGTTCTCCGCGGACTCCAGGAGGAAGGTGCCGGGCCGCTCTGCGGCGAGCTTGCGGTAGAGCCCGACCGGCGTGTCCCCGTCCACGAGGAGCCTGCGGCTGACGGGGATCACTCGGCGGTCGGCCGCGAGCTTGCGGAAGGTTTCGAGGTCCATGGGAGGCGACCCTACTGATCGAGCGGCAGCGCGTCAGCGTCGAAGCACGTGCGGGTTCCCGTGTGGCAGGCCGGGCCCACCTGGTCGACCTTGACCAGGACGGTGTCCGCGTCGCAGTCGAGGGCGACCGACTTCACGTACTGGTAGTGGCCCGAGGTGTCCCCTTTGACCCAGTACTCCTGCCTGCTGCGCGACCAGTACGTGCAGCGGCCCGTCGTCAGGGTGCGGTGCAGCGCCTCGTCGTCCATCCAGCCGAGCATCAGCACCTCGCCGGTGTCGTACTGCTGGGCGATCGCGGGGACGAGTCCGTCGGCGCCGCGCTTCAGGCGCGCGGCGATCTTCGGGTCGAGGCTGCTGGGCGGAGGCGTGCTGGGCGTACCGGTCATGGGGATCATTGTGCCGCGCCCGCGGGTCCCGCCCGGCGGACGTCCACTGTCCGGACCGGACGGCCGGTCGTACGCTGGCGTCATGTCGACCCATGCCAAGCGTGAACGACTTCTCCTCGCGGACCTGTTGGAGGCGGTGGGACCGGACGCGCCGACCCTCTGCGAGGGCTGGAACACCCGGGATCTCGCCGCGCACGTGGTGGTGCGCGAGCGGCGCGCGGACGCCGCGGGCGGAATCGTGATCAAGCAGCTCGCGGCGCGGCTCGAGCGGGTGCAGGCCGAGTTCGCCGCGAAGCCGTACGAGGAGCTGATCCAGCTCATCCGTACGGGACCGCCGCGGTTCTCGCCCTTCAACCTGAAGCAGGTCGACGAGGCGTCGAACGCCGTCGAGTTCTACGTGCACGCCGAGGACGTGCGGCGGGCGCAGCCCGACTGGACGCCGCGTGAGCTCGACCCGGTCTTCTCCGACGCCCTCTGGTCCCGTCTGGAGCGGATGGCCCGCGTGATCGGGCGCAAGGCCCCCGTGGGGCTTGTCCTGCGCCGCCCCGACGGGCAGACGGCGGTGGCCCACCGGGGCGTGCCCGTCGTCACGGTGACCGGTGAGCCGCCGGAGCTCCTGATGTTCGCGTTCGGGCGGCAGGATGCGGCGGAGGTGGAGGTGGAGGGCGACAAGGACGCGGTCGCCAGGCTGCACGAAACCCGCCAGCTCGGCCTCTAGGCCGCCCCTCTCTCCCACCCACCCGCCCTTCCCTGGGGGCTCCGCCCCCAGACCCCCCTCTTCCTCGGCCTTCGGCCTGGTCCTCAAACGCCGGACGGGCTATGAAT
>NZ_JBHYJH010000317.1:0-5704 GCF_042740445.1 Streptomyces sp. NPDC059003
ACACCACCCCACCCACAAACACCACCCCAACCACCCATAACCACACCCCACACCCCCTGCGCCCTGCTGACATCCCGGAGACTGGAGAGCCATGCCCCCTCACCTGCTCACCTCGGAGTCCATGGCCGAGGGACACCCCGACAAAATCGCCGACCAGATCAGCGACACGGTCCTGGACGCGCTGCTGCGCCAGGACCCCGCCGCACGGGCCGCCGTCAACACCCGCATCTCCCCCGGCCAGGTACACATCACGGGATGGGTGAGCACACATACGCCCGCCGGCACCCCCGACGCCCCCGACGTCCCCGGCATCACCGCGCTGGTGCGCCGGCGGATCCTCGCCATCGGCTACGACCACCCGGCCACGGGCCTGGACGGCGCCTCCTGCCACATCACCGTGTCCCTCAACACGCAGCCACCGGACACCGCGCCGGTCGGCACCGCCCGCGTCTTGGGCTACGCGTGTACGGAGACGCCGACGCTGATGCCGCTGCCGATCGACCTGGCGCACCGCCTGGCGCGCCGGCTGGCCGTCGTCCGCCGCGTCGGCACCCTGCCCTGTCTACGGCCCGACGGCAGCGTGCAGGTCACCGTCGCATACGACGACGGGCCCGCGCGCCTGGACACCCTCGTGATCTGCGCGCAGCACACGGGCGGCCTGGACCGGGAGGGAGTGCTGGTGCCCGCCATCCGCCGGCACGTCGTCGAGCCGGTGCTGCAGCGCCTGGCCGGGGAGGGGACCGCGCTGCACACGCAGGACTTCCGGCTGCTGGTCAACCCCGCCGGCCGCTTCGAGACCGGCGGCCCGATACGCAAGGCCGGCCGTACCGGCCGGAAACCCCTCACCGACACCTACGGCGGCACCGCGGAGCACGGCAGCGGCACGTTCTCCGGCAAGGACCCCCGAACGGCACACCGCGCGCATGCATACGCGCTGCGCTGGGTCGCCAAGAACGTGGTGGCTGCAGGCCTCGCCGCACGCTGCGAAGTACAGGCGGCCTACCCGACCGGCACAAGCGGGCCCGCGGGGCCGACGGGACTGTCCCTCAACACGTTCGGCACCCACACCGTGGCCCCGGCCCGGATCGAACAGGCCATCAGGGAAGTATTCGACCTGCGGCCCGCGGCCATCACCCGTGACCTGGACCTGCTGCGCCCCATCTACACCCTCACGGCGGCCTACGGCCACTTCGGCCGTGAACTGCCCGACTTCACCTGGGAACGCACCGACCACGCCCAAGCACTGCGCACCGCGGCCGCCGCCCACCCCACCACCCGGCCGCACCGTGCGGACAACCGGACCGGACACCACTCACCCGGAACCCAGCCCGCCGCAACACCGGCCTGATGGTGGCGAGTTCGGCGTTGAGCCGGTCGGAAAGTGCGGCTGCGACCATCGCGTGTTCGGTCATCCAGTCGTCGAGCGCCTGATTACGTGTACTGGCCATGCGACCGACGGTAAAGGAGACGCTCTGTACGCGGATGGGCGCGAACGGGCATGAGGGTCTGCGGACTGGTCGTGGTGGGGACCGACATCGGGCCGGACGCGCGGGCGCTGGCCGTGCGCGACGACGTACCGGTGGTCCAGTTGTACGGGCCGGCACCCGGTCCCCTCGACGGTTCTCCTGCCGCCTCCGGGTTCGGATACGCCGCCGTGGGGACCGCGCTCGCCACCAGCCGCCTCATGGGGCACGGCACAGAGAAATCTGCCTGCTCAGGGATCCGGGCGACCTGCTCGCCGCCCAGCAGACGACCGGCTGGCGCGAGGCACTATCCCGCGGGGAAGCGGCCGGAAGAGCGTTCAACCTGGGCGGTGACCATCAGGGAGCCTTTGGGGACGCCTTGGACCTGCTCGCGCGGAGCGACCGGCCAAGGGCCGTGGTGTGCGGCAGCGACGAGCAGGCCCTCGGTGTCATCGCGGCGGCACGCATCAGGGACCTCAGGATCCCGGCTCAACTGGCTGTCGTCGGCCAAGGAGGAGTCAAGGAAGGCGGATTCAGCGTGCCGTCGCTGACCACCGTGACCACGGACCGCGACCAGATGGCAGCGGTGGCACTGAACGCGCTCGCCTTCGAGATGGAGATCCGGGCGCGCGAACCGGGCGCGGCGCCGGAGAGGGCCCCGGCGCTCCACCCGCCTCCCGCGCCCGGTCTCATGGCTGCTGACTCGTGCGGCTGTACGCACGCGGCGTCGACCGCTCGCTCTCCCGCGGCAGCCCACGCCCGCTGATGAGGAACCCGGCATGCGTATGGGTCTTGGCACCGATCCGTTTCATAATGACCTTGATGTGCCGCTGACAGGGCCGGAGCGACATGTTCAGCCAGCTGGTGATGACACGGTCCTCGATCGGCGGCCGCGCCTGCCAATGTCCTGGACGGATGATCGCGAGCGATGCCGACGGGCAAGCATCGACGACAGTGTCTCCTTCGAGACGAAGGGGACCATGGTCAAGGCAGTGGTCCACCGGGCTGTCGCCGCGAGGATCCCGTTCGGTCAGGTGACCGTGCGGTCCGGCAGGAGGTCGATCGCAGTCGAGGACTCCACGTCGATGAGCACGGTCCCGTAGGTCCGCGACCTCCGGCAGGCGAAGTCGTCCACGCCGAGTACGCGCGACGCCCGGTCCGGCACCGGCGGCGCGTGCAGCAGACCCAGCAGCTGCCCGCGGCCGCTCGGCACGGCGAAGACGCTGCACAGGCGGGCACCCGGGCGGCCTCCCGCGGCCAGCGCGACCGCCCGCCACCATCTCTTCACTCCGAGGCCTGTACGGGCATACCTAGCGGTGCGGCCCTGGACCTGCTCGACGAACGTGCGTCGCCGGCAGCCGGTGTTCTCCCAGAAGAAGCGCCGCACCGTCAGCCGGATCATCAATCGGCGGCCGCCGGTTGAATACATGGAAAGCCGTCATTCGTAGCGGCTGTGCACACGATGAGACAGGACCAAGCAGTCGGGACCATCCAACTCCCCTACGGCTCACCGAGCTTACACTTCAACCAGCGCATTCGTCTCACTGAAGCCCTCTAGCACCAGTCCGACCACCTGCGGCAGCAGGAGCTCCCTGAGAACCGACACCTCGCGCATGACCGGGGGGCATTCCCACCCCAGCATGAGATCGCTACCGGCAGACGATCGTGACCATCACGAGATGTCGACCAGAGCCAAATCCAAATAGCCCCATCAGCGTACTTCCAGGCACTCAGGCGGCACCGGCGATGCCCGTGGGGCCCTCGGCCAGTTCCCTGCCGAGCGGCGTGGGTGCGTGCAGCACCGCGGAGCCCCGTCGGGTGCTGGTGATGAGTCCGGCTTCGCGCAGAGTGGAGGCGTGCTTGCTGGCGGTTCCGATCGAGACGTCGGCACGCATGGCGAGTTCGCTGGTCGAGCACGGCGGATCGAGCGCGCACAGGACGGTGGCGCGGGTGCTGCCGAGCAGGGAGGTCAGACCCTTGCGCGGGACGCCCTGCCGGGCGTGGTGGGCGGCGGGGTAGACCAGGACGGGAGGAAGGCCGGGGTCGATGAAGGTGATGGGGACGCGGGTGCAGAAGAACGAGGGGACGAGGGTGATGCCCCGCCCTTCGAGGTGCAGGTCCCGGTCCCGGGGATAGCGGCAGGTCAGTGTCGGCGGAACCCAGCGGCCGGATGCCTCGAGGCCGTGGAGGAGCTGTTCGACGCCCCCGTCCACCATGTCCCGGCTGCGGCGCGAGCGTTCGCCGTGTACGCAATCGCGGACGTCCGGCCAGTACGGGGCGAGCAACTCGTCGTGGTAGACGGCGAGGGCGTGCTGGAGCTCCTGCCGGACCAGACGGTCACCGACGGCCAGTCGGCGCACCCACTGCGATGCGGTGCGCCGCTGGAACACCACGGCGAGATCCTGCCGCAGCCGGGTGTCAGGGGTGGACCGGACAAGGTCGAGCGAAGCGTCGAAGAGGCCCGCGCCCGCCGGGGTGAGGAAGTCGGGGAAGCCGCCCCGCTGCGGCACCAGCGTCGTCAGGAGCCGTAGGGTGCGCCGGTGGTCCCGTGCCGCGAGCCGGGCCCGGGCGTGCCGCAGCCACGGTCGGTACACCGCGCCGGGCCGGCGTGACTGAAGAATGTGAAGGCTGTTGACCAGTTCCCACATCACGTCCGGCGATGGAGACATGACGGTGCGTGCCAGGTCGTCCGCGGTGAAGTGGATGCGTAGTGCCATCGCCTGCTCCTTCGACGGTGCTCTGCGTGCGGGTTTTCCCTGGGGTGCAAACCGGTGGTCCCGTGACCGGTGTCCTTCCCAGGATGGGGTGCGCTCATAAACGAGCGCTGAACGGGCGGAGCGACCGCTCCCGCCCACGCACTGGAATTGACCATGGGGGAGAACGGACATGTCCGTCTGGAAACCAGGCCGCACCCGGCCCGCCACCGTGGCCGGGGCACTCGGCTGCGCCTTCGCACTGGTGTTTTCCGTGCCCGACGCCGCTGGCGCCGCCGAGCCGCCGCCGCGCGAGGACACCCGTGACCGTCCGGTGATCTTCATTCACGGGATTCAGCTGCAGCCCAACGGCATGCGCTGCGACAGCGTCTGGGGCAAGACGAAGAAGGCGTTCCTGAAGGCGGGTTGGAAGAAGAAGAACCTCATCACCTTCGGCTACTACAAGGACAGTCCTGGAGGGGCGTGCGACGTCCAGTACAAGGGGAACGTGGACTCGGACCTTCGTGACATCGGCAGGTTCCTGCGCAATTACATCTGGAAGCACTACGGCAGCAAGGGCAAGAGCGTCGACATCGTGGCGCACTCCATGGGCGGCCTCATCGCCCGTGAGGCGATCATCCAGGCCCGGCAGGCGGACAAGGACGTGTTCGTCGAGGACGCCGTCACCATGGGCACGCCGTTCCGCGGGTCCGGCCTGGCCGAGGCATGCAGTCTGTACAGCCGCCAGTGCCGGCAGATGCGCAAGGACAGCACCTACCTGCTCACGAGGACGATGTTCACCCTGGCGGGGCTGCACAACGCCCGCGGCGGAACCGACTGGACCGTCATGGGCTCCGAGACCGACGCCGTCGTGTCGCCCAGGAGCGCCATGGGACCCAGCAGGCTGGCGGAACACCACATCCGGTACGTCAAGCCCAGCAAGGTGTACCACTCCAACAACCCCAGCTACTACAGCAAGGGGAAATCACGCAACAGGGCAAAGATCTCCCACAACTACGGCGAGGACTACACGGCAAGGCCCGCGCTCAGGGAGCCGAACTTTCGCGCGGCACTAGCCGCCTACTCCGAAAGCGCCTTCTAAGCGGCCTGGGTGAAGTTGGTTGCTGGCTGTCGGATTCGGTCGCGTTGTCGGGTCATGGCCTGGTCGACGGCTTCGCCGATGGCATCGGTGCTGGTCTGGGCGCGTTGCGGGTAGTCCTGGTACTTCGCCTGGCGCCAGACCAGTTCGATGTCGTTCAACTCCGGGCTATACGGCGGAAGGTAGAACAGTTCCACGCCGATCTTCGCCAGTTGGCGGCGGCCCTTGAACGCTTCGGCCACGTGCGCCGAGGCATTGTCCAGCACGACCGTGCACGGCCTGTGCCGTTCCCAGACCGGCATGACGTCGACGCCGATGCCGTCGGCGGCCAAGTCAAGCACGGCCGCTCCGCCGCCCAGCCCCGCCAGCCGGACAAGGACGAACTCCAGCAGCAGGTCGTGGACGACCCCCGACCAGGCCGAGCCGCCGAACTCCTCGGCGGTGTCGCC
>NZ_JBHYJH010000318.1:0-5656 GCF_042740445.1 Streptomyces sp. NPDC059003
GGAGGGGCTATAACTAGCCCGTCCGGCGTTTGAGGACGAGGCGCGGAGCGCCGATAAACGGGGGTCCCAGGGGGCGGAGCCCCCTGGTTCGGGAAGGGGCGGGTCTGGGGCGCTCCCGCGAGGGCTCACGCCAGCCGTCTCGCACCCCCCGAAGCCACCCCCTCGAACACCCGCGGTTCCGTGAAACCGGCCCCCGCGAAGGCCTCGCCCACCGCCTTCGTCACCGCCTCCACATCCCCGGCCTCCACCAGCACGACCACCGACCCCCCGAAGCCACCCCCGGTCATCCGCGCCCCCACCGCCCCGGCCGCACACGCCACCGCCACGGCGAGGTCCAACTCGGCGCAGGAGACACGCAGGTCATCCCGCAGGGAGACGTGGCCCTCGGTGAGGACAGGGCCGACCCCGCGGACGTCACCGGCGGAGAGCAGGGCGACGACCCGCTCGACCCGATGGTCGTCGGACACGACGTGGCGGACGTAACGCCGCACCCGCTCGTCGGCCAACCGCCCGAGGGCGGAGGGGAGTTCGGCGTAGGGAATGTCCCGGAGATGGGTCACGCCGAGCGCCCGCGCACCGGCTTCGCACCCGGCGCGCCGCTCCGCGTACGCCCCGTCGCCCAGGGCGTGCCGCACCCGCGTGTCGACGACGAGCAGCCGCAGCCCGTGGGCCGCGAGGTCGAAGGGGACCTGCCGGACGGACAGGTCGCGGCAGTCGAGGTGGAGCAGGCGGCCCGGCTCGCAGGCCGCGGCGGCCATCTGGTCCATGACTCCGCAGGGCACGCCGACGAAGGCGTTCTCGGCGCGCTGGGCGAGCAGCGCCAACTCGCGGCGGGACAGGCCCAGTTCGTACAGGTCGTTCAGGGCGAGCGCCGTGACGACCTCCAGGGCCGCCGACGACGAGAGCCCCGCGCCCGTCGGGACCGTGGACGCCAGATGCAGATCGGCCCCGCCGACCGCGTGCCCGGCGTCCCGCAGGGCCCAGACGACGCCCGCGGGGTACGCCGCCCAGCCGCCGCTGCCGGAGAGCGGCACGAGCGAGTCGGCGGATAGCTCGACGACGGGGCCCTCGACGTCCGCGGAGTGCAGCCGGAGCACCCCGTCGTCCCGGCGCGCGACGGCCGCCACCGCGGTGTGCGGCAGGGCGAGCGGCATCACGAAGCCCTCGTTGAAGTCCGTGTACTCGCCGATGAGGTTGACGCGGCCCGGTGCCGCCCACACCCCGGTGGGTGCGTACCCGTACAGGGTCGTGAACTCCTGGGCCACGTCCACTGGTTACCCCTTTCGCTGGGCGAAGGCCCAGGCGTCGGCGACGATGCCCGCGAGGTCCGCGCGGGTCGGGTGCCAGCCGAGCCGCTCGCGCGCGGTGGCGGCGGAGGCCACGAGGACCGCCGGGTCGCCGCCGCGGCGGGCCGCGACGACCTCGGGGACCGGGTGCCCGGTGACCCGGCGGACGGTCTCGATGACCTCGCGCACGGAGAAGCCGTTGCCGTTGCCGAGGTTGCAGATCAGGTGCTCGCCGGGCGTCGCGGCATCGAGGGCGCGCAGATGGGCGTCGGCGAGGTCGGCGACGTGGATGTAGTCGCGTACGCAGGTGCCGTCGGGCGTGTCGTAGTCGTCGCCGAAGACGGAGATGGCCTCGCGCCGACCCTGGGCGACCTGGAGGACGAGCGGGATGAGGTGCGACTCGGGGTCGTGCCGCTCGCCGTACTCACCGTAGGCGCCCGCGACGTTGAAGTAGCGCAGGGAGACCGCGCCCAGGCCGTGGGCCTTCGCCTCGCCCGTGATCATGTGGTCGACGGCGAGCTTGGAGGCGCCGTACGGGGAGGTCGGCGCGGTGGGGTCGGACTCCTTGATCGGGGTGCTGACCGGCTCGCCGTACGTCGCGGCCGTCGAGGAGAAGACGAGCTTGCGTACGCCCGCGTCGCGCATCGCGGCGAGCAGCGCCATGGTGCCGCCGACGTTGTTGTCCCAGTACTTCTCGGGCTTGGCGACGGACTCGCCGACCTGGGAGAAGGCGGCGAAGTGCAGCACGGCGGCGTAGGAGCGGTCCAGCCATTTGGCGGCGTCGCGGATGTCGCCCTCGATGAACGCGGCGCCCGCGGGGACGCCTTCGCGGAAGCCGGTGGAGAGGTTGTCGAGGACCGTCACCTCGTGCCCGGCCTCGACCAGATGCTGCGCCACGACGCTGCCGACATAGCCCGCACCACCCGTGACCAGGTACTTCGCACTCATCAACTCGCTACCTCTCGCAGTCGCTCGGCCGCGGCCTCCGGCGGCACGTCGTTGATGAACACACTCATGCCGGATTCGGAACCCGCGAGGAACTTCAGCTTGCCGGAAGTGCGGCGGATGGTGAAAAGCTCGAGGTGGAGCGCGAAGTCGTCGCGGCTCACGCCCTCGTACGCGGTCAGATCGGCGAAGGGCGCCTGGTGCCAGGCCGCGATGTACGGCACCGGCGGCTCGCCCTCGCCGCGCCCGTCGCCCTTGCCGCCCTCGTCGAAGATCCGGTCGAAGCGGCCCAGCAGTTCCAGATAGACCCGGGGGAACTCCGTGCGCGCCGCCTCGTCGAGGCCGAGCAGGTCGGGGACGCGCCGCTTGGGGTAGAGGTGCACCTCGTAGGGCCAGTGCGCCGCGTACGGCACGAAGGCCACCCAGTGGCCGGTCTCCAGGACGACGCGCTCGGCCGCGCTCTCCACGGCGAGGACGTCGTCGAAGAGGTTGCGCCCCGTCTTGGCCCAGTGGTCGGCGAGGGAGCGCAGCATCAGGGCCGTGCGCGGGGTGGTGAAGGGGTACGCGTAGATCTGCCCGTGCGGGTGGCCGAGGGTCACGCCGATCTCCGCGCCCCGGTTCTCGAAGCAGAACACCTGCTCCACGGACGGCAGATGGGACAGCTCGGCGGTGCGGTCGGTCCAGGCCTCCAGGACGAGCGCGGCCTGGTCCTCGGTGAGGTCGGCGAAGGACGCCGTGTGGTCGGAGGTGAAGCAGACGACCTCGCAGCGGCCCGCGCCGCCCGCGAGGGACGGGAAGCGGTTCTCGAAGACCACGACGTCGTACGAGGAGTCGGGGATCTCGGTGCGGCGCTCGCCGGTGGAGGGGCACAGGGGGCACTCGTCGGCCGGGGGGTGGTAGGTGCGGCCCTGGCGGTGCGACGCGATCGCGACGCTGTCGCCGAGGAGGGGGTCACGGCGGATCACGGAGGTGGTGGCGACCGGGTCGAGCGGCCGGGTGTCGGGGGCCGTGCGGACCGCGTCGTCGCGCGCGTCGTAGTAGATGAGCTCACGACCGTCGGCGAGACGAGTCGAGGTCTTCTTCACTTCTGGGGCTCCTCATCGCCCGCCAACAGAACCGCACACAACAAACCACAAGGCAACACACACGTCAATGCCTCCTACCGCTCCGTAACATTTGTGCGCCCTATACCCACCCAAACCCGTAGATAATTGCGAGCCCGATCACAATCAAACAAAGAAAATCAACAGAACTGTTCACTTCCTGAAATGGGGAGCGTAGGTTCCGCCCTGATCAGTTCGCGCGACGAAGCGAGTTCTCATGGCGCCCCCTCCCCACCCCGCCCCCATCACCCTGGCCGAGGGGCTACGGCTCCCCACCAACGGTCTCGACTACGCGATCCTCGCGATCTACTTCGTGGTCGTCCTCGGCATCGGATTCGCCGCCCGGCGCTCCGTGAAGACCAGCCTCGACTTCTTCCTCTCGGGCCGCTCCCTGCCCGCCTGGGTCACCGGCCTCGCCTTCGTCGCCGCCAACCTCGGCGCCACGGAGATCCTCGGCATGGCGGCGACCGGCGCGCAGTACGGCGTCGCCGTCGTCCACTGGTACTGGATCGGCGCCATCCCCGCGATGGTCTTCCTCGGCCTCGTGATGATGCCGTTCTACTACCGCAGCCGGGTCCGCTCCGTCCCCGAATTCCTGCTCCAGCGCTTCGACAGGTCGGCCCACCTGCTGAGCTCGGCGCTCTTCGCCTTCGCCGCCGTCCTCATCGCGGGCGTGAACCTCTACGCCCTCGCGATCGTCGTCGAAGCGCTGCTCGGCTGGCCGCAGTGGGTCGCCATCGTCGTCGCCGGGTTCTTCGTCCTCGCGTACATCACCATCGGCGGACTCTCCTCGGCGATCTACAACGAGGTGCTCCAGTTCTTCGTGATCCTCGCCGCGCTCATCCCCATCTGCGTCATCGGCATGAAGAAGGTCGGCGGCTGGGACGGCCTGAGCGGCTCGATCGAGAAGCAGCACGGCGACAACTTCATGACCGCCTGGGGCGGCACCGGCATCGGCGACCCCAACCCGCTCGGCGCCAACTGGCTCACCATCGTCCTCGGCCTCGGCTTCGTGCTCTCCTTCGGCTACTGGACGACCAACTTCGCCGAGGTGCAGCGCGCCCTCTCCGCGAAGAACCTCTCCGCCGCCCAGCGCACCCCGCTCATCGCGGCCTTCCCGAAGATGTTCATCGTGTTCCTGGTGATGATCCCGGGCCTGGTGGCGGCCGTCCTCGTCCCGAAGATCGGCACGGCGGGCTCGGACCTCACGTACAACGACGCGATCCCCTACCTGATGCAGGAGTTGCTGCCCAACGGCGTGCTCGGCATCGCGGTCACCGGGCTGCTCGCCGCCTTCATGGCGGGCATGGCGGCCAACGTCTCGTCCTTCAACACCGTGTTCACGTACGACATCTGGGCCAAGTACGTGGTCAAGGACCGCGAGGACGGCTACTACTTGAAGTTCGGTCGCCTCATCACGGCGATCGGCGTCCTCGCCTCCATCGGCACCGCCTTCATCGCCTCGTCCTTCTCCAACATCATGGGCTACCTCCAGACCCTGTTCTCCTTCTTCAACGTCCCGATGTTCGTCGTCTTCATCATCGGCATGTTCTGGAAGCGGGCCTCCATGAAGTCCGGCGTGTGGGGGCTGCTCGCGGGCACCACCGCCGCGATGCTCAACTACTTCTGGATCTACAAGCAGGGCGTCGTCGACATCCCCACCGACCAGGGCGCCAACTTCGTCTCCGCGATCGTCGGCTTCGTCGCCGGTGCCGTCGTCATGGTCGTCGTCACCCTCTTCACCGCGCCCAAGCCCGAGGCCGAACTCGCCGGTCTCGTCTACGGGACGGCCTCGCCGGGCCTGGAGGACGACGGCGCCGAGGCGGGCGACTCCGCGTGGTACCGCCGGCCCGCGCTGCTCGGCTGGAGCGCCGTCGTCCTCGCCGCCGCCTGTTACGTCCCCTACTCGTTCTGATCGGAGCGTGAGCGCACCATGTCCGACCTGCAGAAGGAAGTCTCCGAACTGGAGCGGAAGTCCGCGACGGCGGCCCGGCTCTTCGACATCCGGCGCATCATCGGCGGGCTGTTCGTCGTGTACGGGGTCATCGTCACGATCGCCGGGATCACCGCGTCCGACGCCGACCTGAAGAAGGCCGAGGGCATCAACATCAACCTCTGGACGGGCCTGGGCATGCTGGCCCTGGGCCTGTTCTTCCTGACGTGGCTGTGGCTGCGGCCGGTGGATCGGGGTGACGGGTAATTCCCTCGCGGGTGGCGCCCCAGACCCGCCCCTTCCCGGCTGTATCAATTTGCGGCTCCGCCGCGGAGGGCTCCGCCCCAGACCCCGCTCCTCAAACGCCGGAGGGGCTAAAAATCTCGCCG
>NZ_JBHYJH010000319.1:0-5578 GCF_042740445.1 Streptomyces sp. NPDC059003
CGGGGGTCTGGGGGCGGAGCCCCCAGTTCGGGAAGGGGCGGGTCTGGGGCGCCCCCGCGAGGGCTACTCCGAGAGGCGGGCGATGGCCTCGGCCACCGGGAGTTCCTCGCGTTCGCCCGTGCGGCGGTCCTTCAGTTCCACGATGCCGTCCGCGGACCGCCGCCCGGCGACCAGGATCTTCGGCACACCGATGAGCTCCGCGTCGGTGAACTTCACCCCGGGGGACACCCCGGCCCGGTCGTCCACGAGCACCCGCATGCCGGCCGCGTTCAGCCGCTCCGCCACGTCGAGCGCCAGCTCGGTCTGCACGGCCTTGCCCGCGGCCACCACGTGGACGTCCGCGGGGGCGACCTCCTTGGACCAGCACAGGCCCTGCTCGTCGGCGGACTGCTCGACGAGCGCGGCGACGGCACGGGAGACGCCGATGCCGTACGAGCCCATGGTGACGCGGACGGGCTTGCCGTTCTGGCCGAGGACGTCGAGCTGGAAGGTGTCGGCGTACTTGCGGCCCAGCTGGAAGATGTGGCCGATCTCGATGGCGCGGTCCAGACGCAGACCGGCGCCGCAGGCGGGGCAGGGGTCGCCGGCCTCGACCACGACCACGTCGAGGTAGTCGTCGACCTCGAAGTCACGGCCGCAGACGACGTTGCGGGCGTGGGTGTCGGGCTTGTTCGCGCCGGTGATCCACGCGGTGCCGGGCGCGACGCGCGGGTCGGCGATGTAGCGGACCTTCTCCAGGCCCTGCGGGCCGATGTAGCCGCGTACGAGGTCGGGGCGGTCGACGAAGTCCTCGGCCGTGACGAGCTCGACCTCGGCGGGGGCCAGGTGCTCGGTGAGCTTGCCGAGGTCGACCTCGCGGTCGCCGGGGACGCCGACGGCGACGATCTCGCCGTCGACCTTGACGAGGAGGTTCTTGAGGGTGGCGGAGGCGGGGACGCCCAGGTGGTCCGCCAGGGTCTCGATGGTCGGGGTGTCGGGGGTGTCGAGCTCCTCCACCGCCGCGTGTCCTTCGACGGACACCGGCTTCAGGGCGAAGGTCACGGCCTCCGTGTTCGCCGCGTAGTCGCAGGCGGGGCAGTCGACGAAGGTGTCCTCGCCCGCGGGCGCCGGGGCCAGGAACTCCTCCGACGCCGAGCCGCCCATCGCGCCGGAGACCGCGGAGACGATGCGGTAGTCCAGGCCGAGGCGCTCGAAGATGCGCTGGTAGGCGGCGCGGTGCAGGGCGTACGCCTCGGCGAGGCCCTCGTCCGTGGTGTCGAAGGAGTACGAGTCCTTCATCTGGAACTCGCGGCCGCGCAGGACGCCCGCGCGCGGGCGGGCCTCGTCGCGGTACTTGGTCTGGATCTGGTAGAGGATCACCGGCAGGTCCTTGTAGGACGAGCACTGGTCCTTGACGACCTGGGTGAAGATCTCCTCGTGCGTGGGGCCGAGCAGATACTCGGAGCCCTTGCGGTCCTTGAGGCGGAACAGCAGGTCGCCGTACTCCTCGTAGCGGCCGCTGGCCTCGTAGGGCTCCTTGGGGAGCAGGGCGGGCAGGAGCACTTCCTGGCCGCCGATGGCGTCCATCTCCTCGCGGACGACCCGGGCGACGTTCTCGTAGACCTTCTTGCCGAGCGGCAGCCAGGTCCAGATGCCCGCGGCGGTCCGGCGCACGTAGCCCGCCCGTACGAGCAGCTTGTGGTTGAGCGTCTCCGCGTCCGCCGGGTCGTCACGCAGTGTCTTGACCATCAAACGGGACATGCGCTGGACCTGGGCCATGATGAACAACTCCTGCTACGTAAGGGTGATGGGCGCAGATTATCCGGGGCACGCGCGGGTGCGGAAATCGGTCAGGGGCCCGTGGCCCGTCTGAGCGGCAGGGGGGCGCCCATCACCGCGTACGGCTTCGGGGCGCTCGGGAACAGCACGTGGCGGGCCAGGTCCTGGTAGCCGAGCGAGCGGTACAGGGCGCGGGCCGGGCTCTCGGTGTCGATCGCGGAGAGGATCGTGCGGGGCTCGGTGGCGCTGTCGGTGATGGTGGTGATGAGGGCGCGGCCGACGCCGCGGTTCTGGTAGCCGGGCCGCACGTGCAGCTCCGTGATCACGAAGGAGCCGTCGAGCCAGCCGTCCAGGCCCTGGGCGCGCAGGTACGGCTCGACGACCGTGGACCACCAGTGCCCGCGGTCGTTCGGCATGCCGTACACAAAGCCGACGAGCCGTCCGTCGCCCGTGGTCGCGCCGAGCGCGCGGGCGCCCGGATAGGTGAGGTGCCGCAGGACGATCTGCCGGCGCACCGCGACCTCGTCGTCGCCGAGCCCGAAGGCGAGTGCCTGCACGCGCAGCGCCTCGTCCACGCGCGAGGCCAGGTCAAGGGGCCCGATCACGACGTCGTCAGTCATGCGCGCACCCTACTTCGCGGCACGTCGCGGCAGTACCGAGCGCGGGCGGAGCCGGGGCGGTCCCGATCAGAACAGGACGCTCATGAACGCGCCGACCTCGTCGAAACCGACCCGCCGGTACGCGGCGCGCGCCGGAGTGTTGAAGTCGTTGACGTAGAGGCTCACGACCGGGGCGATGTCGGCGAGGGCGTAGCGCAGGACGGCGGCCATGCCGGGGGCGGCGAGGCCCTGGCCGCGGTACTCGGGGGCCACCCACACGCCCTGGACCTGGCAGGCCTTGGTCGTGGCCGCGCCGATCTCGGCCTTGAAGACGACCCGGCCGTCGCGGTCGAGGCGCGCGAAGGAGCGGCCCGAGCCGACGAGTTCGGCGACGCGGGCCTGGTAGAGCAGGCCGCCGTCGCCGGCGAGCGGCGAGATGCCGACCTCCTCGGTGAACATGGCCACGCACGCCGGCATGATCGTCTCCATCTCGTCCTTGCGGACACGGCGGACGTACGGATCGGGCGCGATGTCGTCGGGGAGCCGGTCGGTGACCATGAGGGGCTGCTGGCGGCGGACCTCGCGGGCCGGACCCCAGGAGGGTTCGAGGAGGCGCCACAGCTGGGCGGTGGGCTCGGCGGGGCCGACGATGGAGGAGCAGCGGCGGCCGGCCCTGCGGGCACGGTCGGCGAAGGCGCGCACGGCGCGCGGGGTCGCGCAGATCGGGACGAGGTTGGCGCCCGCGTAGCACAGGGACTCCAGCATGCCGTCCTGGTACCAGCCCCACATCTCGCCGCCGAGACGCCAGGGGTCGAGGCCCGCGACCTGCACCCGGGCCGTGACGAAGGCGTTCGCGACCGGCTCGCGGTCGAGCACGGCGAGCGCGGCGTCGAGGTCACTCGGTTCGAGGACCCTGGTGGTGGTCTGAGTCAACACGTGCGGGGGCCTCACCATACGGTCTGCTGATCTCCGCACTGTACCTGGCGGGGGCGCCCTGTGCCGTCCGGTGGTTGTGCCGCGCTTCGTCGTCGTTCTGGTGCGGGTTTGTGGGGGCTGGGCGTGCAGTTCCCCGCGCCCCTAGGGGCGCGGTACGTTGCCGTAGCCGATCTGGATCTCGTCGATCTTGAGTTGGTGGTGGAAGTTCGGGGCGCTCTCGGCTGCCCAGGTGGTGGTGGCGTCGAGCTTCAGGTAGCGGGTCTTCAGGTCGTCGCCGAGGTCGATGAAGCGGATGCCGCGGGCGCTCTCCAGGACGCCGGTCCTCACCGTGCGCCATCGCCGGCCGTCATCGCTCGCGGACACCGTGTAGTTCTTGATCCGGGCGGAGTCCTCGGGCCTGCCGAAGGTCGAGCGGTTGTGGGTCGGGGACCACTCGCGCTGGTTGACGCCCAGGTAGGCGGCCTTCTTGGGGGCGCCGAGGTCGAGCGTGAACGACACGGGGAGCTTTCCCTGGTTGTCGGTGTACGTACTGAAGTCGCCGTCGGTGAGCCGGGGTTCGCTCGCCTTGACGGAGCCCGTGGGGTACACGCCGTAGCGCTGGGGTTCGGTCTCGACCTTGAAGACGGTGTCGTACGGGTCCCAGTCCTCGACCGGGCCGATGGTGAGGCGGCCGTCGCCCTGGGTGCGGGGCAGGCTCTTGCCGGTGCGCAGGTCGGTCACGCGGGTGGCGCGGTAGCCGTTGTCGCGCAGCCGCACCTTGTCGCCGCTGTCGGGCCGGGTGGTGACGTGGACGTACTGGGTGGTGGGCTCGGCGCGGCTGATGGTGACGTAGCCGTACGCGCCGTCGTTCCAGGCGCCGGGCTGCATGCCGCCGTAGCGGTAGCCGCCGCCGTCGACACCGTGAAGGGACTCCCAGATCCGCGGCAGGTAGTCCTTCATGCGGTCGGTGAACTTCTGCTGCTGGGGCGGGAAGCGGCCGTCGACCATGGCCTGGAGGTCCATGAGGGACTTGATGGAGGTGCCCGCGTTCGCGGCGTAGCGGCGGATGTTGAGGCCGGTGTCGACGGGGCGGTCCTGGCCGTCGTACCACCAGGCGCCGGAGCTCGGCACCTTGTAGCAGGACTCGGTCAGGCGCGGCATGGGCGTCCAGATCGCCGAGGGCTGGTCGTAGGGCGGGGTCATGCCGGTCTTCTGCTCGTGGGACACCATGTCCATGATCGGGGTGTCCTCGTTGTTGTTGCTCAGGGTCATGTCGGGGCGCTCGGCGCGGATCTGCTCGTAGAGCTTGTGCTGCTCCCAGTACTCGTTGTCGTTGTCGATCCAGAAGCCGGAAAGACGGGGGTAGTTGTCCATGACCTCGAAGAAGTTGTCGTACGAGAACTCGCCGAAGCCGGGGCGGGTGGTGAGGTCGACGGTGCGGCCCTTGTGGGCGGAGTACGCGGCCGAGTCGAGGCTCTCGACGCCCTGTTCGTCGTGCCACTTGGGGTCGTCGGTCATGTAGAGGATCGTCTTGACGCCCTTGGCCTCGCCCGCCTCGATCAGCTCGCCGAGGAAGTCGCGGCGCGTCGCGCAGCTGCCGGGGATCTTCGACGGCCAGGGGCGGGCGTAGCCGAGCCGGGAGTGGAAGGTGGCGAGGACGATGTAGCTCGCCTTGAGCTTCTTCGCCTCGTCGACCCAGTAGCCGGGGGTCCAGCCGCCGTCGGTGACGGCCTTCTCCCAGGCGCGGCAGTCCTCGTGCCGGGGGCTGGTGAACATGCCCCAGTGCAGGAAGAGTCCTGCGGTGGCGTCGCGGAGCGCGGTCCGGCGGGGGGCGGTGGGGCTGGGCGTGTTGTGGCCGGTCGCGGTGTGGCCGGTCGCCTCGTCAACGGGGCTTCCGGGACCGGCCGTTGACGTCCCGGCGCCGGTGAGGAGCAGCCCGGCGAGCAGGGAGAGGACGGCGGCCCACAGCGGCCAGTGGCTGCGGCGGCGTACGCGTGTCATGCGGGGACCTCGCTTCCGTTGACCCTGTGGTCGTCGGATGAATCAGCATCGAGGTGCACATCCCAGCGCGGCTTCCTGCCGGATGCCAGGACAAGGTCCCGCTATACATCGGAGCTGTCAAGACGTAAGGGGAGCCGCATCGTGCGGCTCCCCTCAGGTCGTACGGCCGGTCGTGCTGACCGGTCGTACCGAACAGCGCGTCGGGTCAGCTGACCGTGACCTCGGGCTCGCCCGACATCACGCCGTCCTTCTCCATCTGCTCGGCGATCTTCATGGCCTCGTCGATCAGGGTCTCCACGATCTTC
>NZ_JBHYJH010000320.1:0-5008 GCF_042740445.1 Streptomyces sp. NPDC059003
CCCTCGAGCTCGCCTGTGGGAGCGCCTGCCGCCCCTGCTGCGATGCCTCCGAGGCCTTTCGGCCCCTCGACGGCCCCGGCGGCGCCCCCCACACCTGCCGCACCGGCGCCTCCGCCGCCCGAACCCGAACCCTCCACCCCTGGACAGGAGTAGTCGTGCCTCGGTCCTTTGTCTTCCCCCGTCCCCGGCCCCGCGGTCTGCTCGGCCGGCGTTTCGACGGTGACGAGCAGCTCGTGCTCGGCAGCGGAGCGGCGCTGTCGCTGCTGTCGCTCGCGGTGGTCCCCGGTGTGCTGCTGAAAGTGGCGGCGTTCGTGCTGGTGCTGGCCGTGAGTGCCGGGGTGGTGCTGCTGCCGTACAAGGGGCGCACCTATCTGCGCTGGTGGGAGATACGGCGCTCCTACCGCCGGCTCCTGGGCAACGGTGAGCTGCTGTACCGGTCGAGGGTGCCGATGGCGGGGCGGATGCTGACAGGGCGCCCCGTTCCGGTGGAAGCACCGGTGGGGGTTCCGCCGCGGATGGAGTGGTTCCGGGCGCGCACGGCCTACGGAGACGTGGCCGTGCTCCTGCAGCCCAGCGAGGGCCTGTTCACCGCCGTCATCGAGGTCGAGGGCCAGAAGAACTTCGGCGGCCTGGACGAGGACGACAAGGAGGCACTGGTCGGGGCCTGGGAAACCTGGCTGCGGCAGACCTCGGACACGGGCGGCCGCATCAGCCGGCTGCAGTGGATCGCACGGATCGTTCCGGTCGACCCCAACGCACACGCTCGCGACGCGCAGGCCCGCCGGGACCCGAAGGCACCGGGGTGGCTGCACAACTCCTACGAGCAGCTGCTCGAGCGCGTCGCGATCAGCGCGGAGGACCGGCGGCTGTTCCTGGTCCTGGGCATCCGCTACAGCCAGGAGCTGGTTGTCGAAGCCCTCAAGTACGGGTCCCTGTTCGAGGGGTATGGCGTCGTCCTGGGCAAGGAGGTCGAGAGCTTCATCAGGACGCTGGGGACGGCCCAGCTGCGCTGGGTGCGCAGCCTGGACGAGGCCGCGCTGGCGTCCTTCGTCCACCACTGCTACGCCCCCGATCACTGGCTCGACGACGTGCGGGGCATGGACCAGGCCACCTGCTGGCCCGCGGAGATGGACGGGCGCGAGGACAGCGTCATGATCTCGCGGGGATGGGAGACCAGCCGGTCGTGGATGCACAGCACCGGCTGGATCAAGCAGTTCCCCATCCGGCCCGTCGCCCTCAACTTCCTTGCCCCGCTGCTGCTGTACACGCCCGGGGTGATCCTCAGCGTCGCCGTGACCATGGATCTGATCCCCTCTGACCGTGCCATGCAGGACGCCATCGCCGATGCCACCAATGAGCTGGGGCAGGCCGACACCAAGCCAGGGAAGATCACCGACCCCAGGGAGCGCCAGGAGCAGCGCGCGGCGACGTCGACGATGGAGGAGATTGCTTCCGGCGCCGCGGGCGTACGGCTGACGGGCTGGGTGACGGTCTCCGCCCAGGACCGTGACGCACTGGAACAGAGCAAGGGCATCGTCCGCGGCGCGTCGGCCAAGAGCCAGCTCGCCGTGGAGTGGTGCGACAGGGAGCACTACCGGGCCTTTACCAACACGTTGCCGCTCGCCTGCGGTCTGCTGGGGAGCTGAGCGCCGTGCTGGAGCTGTTGCGCCCGCAGTCCCAGACCCGCCGCCGCCCGTTGCGCACCAGCACGTCCCAGGCCTGCGGGCTGTACCCGGCGGTCGGCTCACCGAGCTGGGATCCGCGGGGCGTCATCATCGGCCGCGAGATCTACAGCGGCAAGGCCTTCATCTACGACCCGTTCGTGCTGTACAACCCCGATTCGCGCGAGCGTCTGCCCAGCGGGCACGGGATGATCCTGGGCAAGTCCGGTTCCGGGAAATCCTCGCTCTGGAAATGCTATGTGCTGCGCCAACTGCGTTTCCGGGAACGCACGTTCGCCGTCCTGGACGCTCAGGGCGAGGACGGTGTCGGCGAGTGGGACGCCATTGCCCGGGCCCTGGGCGTCAGACCCATCAGGCTGGTGTACGGCGGTGACGGCGACGGGGTGCGCCTGAATCCGATGGATGCGCGGATTCCGGGAAAGCATCAGTTCGCCATTCTCTGCAGCATGGTCGAGATCATCAGCGGGGCCCTCACCTCGGAGACACGGTTCGTATTGTCCGTGGCCCACCGCACCGCGCTGGAGCGCGCGGCCGGAGAGGGCAGAGTCGCGGTCTTGAGCGATATCCATGATGCCCTGACCCGTCCTGGCCCGGGCATGCTCGGCAAACGCGAAGTCAGTGAAGAACAGATGGTGGCCTGGGGGCAGTCGGCTTCCCTGGCTATGGACCAGCTGTGTTCAGACGACCGTGACCTGGCGGGGCTGTTCGACGGTCCCACGACCGAGGGCATCGATCTCGACGCCAAACTGATCGTCTTCGATCTGACTGCCCTTCCCCGGGAGGGCCACGCCATGCCCTTGCTGATGAGTGTCATCGGGCCATGGCTGCGCTGGGGATGGATCCGTCCCGGGGATTCCGTGAAACGCACCCTCATCGTCGAGGAAGCCTGGCACATCCTCACGCACCGGCCGGTCGCGAGACTGTTTGAGGAATTCATCAGATACGGGCGCCGCTTGGGGCTTTCCTTCTGGGCCATCCTCCACCATCTCGCAGACCTTCGCATCGCCGAGGCTCCGGAAGCCGAAGCCATCCTGAAACTGACGGCCACCCGCGTGATCTACCACATGGACCGGCACGAGGCCGACATCACGGCCGCATATCTGCAGCTGCCGAGCTGGGCACGCGATGCCATCACCGACGGCGCAAGCAGCTGTGCGCCGGGAAGGGCCGTATGGCAGGTCGGTCAGCGGGTCCAGTTGGTGGAGCATATCCGCAGCCGCACGGAAATACCTCTGACGAACACCAACGCCAAGATGACCGAGAAAGTCCGGGCACTGCCGGTCTCTGCGCCGTTGATTCCCATGAGCTCGCGGGTGAGTCAGCGGTGACCGGAATGCGACAACCCGCCGGGCGGTGCCTTTCATGCGAGGAGCCGGGATGGCGAAGGTAGTCTCCCCGCACTCGGCCAAGGGGCTGCATCTGTACCGGGACGTGTGGTGGATCGCGTCGCTGGGGGCGTGCATGGTGGGCACGCTGTGGGTCTGGCTGGCCGCAGTTGCCTCGGGGCTGGTCAGCCATGGCACGCCCGCCTCCGTGTCCTGGTCCCAGACCGCGGCCGGCCTGACGGGGCTGCTCTCCCGTCCGGGGAGTCCGGCTGCGGCCTTCGGGGATGGTTCCGGCGTCGGGGGGCCGGTGCCCTTCTACGGGCTGGTCCTGCTCCAGGCCGGGGGGTCCGTCTGGGGTGTGCGGGCAGGCTGGGTCCGCTGGCAGAGGTCGCACGACGAAGGCACCGACGGCCTGGCCACGAAACGGCAGCTCGAGGACGCCATGGGCAAGGCCAAAGCGCTCTCTCGTCTGCCGGCGCTGCGGCCCAGCCTCGCCGCGCCGTCGAGCGCGCCTGGCGCAGGCGGACCCCTGTGGCTGCGCAAGAGCCCAACCTCGCCTGCAGCCACCGAGATTCCCGTCACGGAAGTCGCGGTGTTCGCCGGCACCGCGGTCCCCGCGGAGGTTGACCTCTACGTACCGTTCGAAGAGACCATCCTTGTCATCGCGCCGCCACGAGAGGGCAAGACATCCCAGCTCATCATTCCCTGGGTCCTTGACTTTCCCGGCCCCGTGTTCGCCACCTCGTCCAAGGTTGACGTCCTGCATGCCACTGCCAAAACGCGGGCCAAGCTCGGCCCCGTGATGGTTCTCGATCCCACGGCATTGTCGGGATGGCCAATCCAGCTTCAGTGGTCGCTGTGCGACGGCTGCGAGGACTTCACCGTGGCACGCAAGCGTGCCGAGACCTTGGCCGTCACGACCAAGAGCGAAGAGGGCACACGCAACGGCGGCTACTTCGTCCTCAATGCGAAAATGTTGATCACCTGCTGGCTTCATGCTGCCGCGCTGGACCAGAGACCCGCAATGGACATCATGCGATGGGCCACCTCCCCCAGCGAACGCGACGCCGTAACCATTCTTGCCAAACACGGGCGCCTCGAACTCTCCCGTGCCCTCGCAGCACAGCACGCGGCTGCACCAGAAGAGCGCAGTGCTTCATGGCGCACGGCCGAGCAGGCCTTCCTGGCCCTCTACGACACCAACGTCGCCGCCATATTCGGCGGTCCGGCCACCGCTGCGAACAACTTCAGCATCGAGTCGTGGCTCACCACCGGAGGCACGGTCTTCCTCGTCGGCGAGGAAGAAGAAGGATCAGCCCTGGCACCGATCATGGCAGCCTTCGCCCGCGCCATCCTGGACACCGGAAAGCGCCTTGCCGCACGCAAACCCAACGGGCGGCTCGATCCACCGCTCGGCATTCTCGGTGACGAAATAGCAAATGTCGCCCCGCTCCCCCAGATCCCCACCCTCATGTCCGTATCAGGAAGCCAGAACATCTTCTTCGTCGCCGTCCTGCAGAATCTGGCACAGGCACAAGACCGCTGGGGAGAGATCGGCGTCAGGAAGATGTTCGCCGCAGCCACTGTAAAAATCATCCTCGGCGGCATCAGCGACGAACAAGAACTCAAAACCTACTCCACGCTTGCCGGTGAATTCGAGGAGGACACCGAATCGGTGAACGACGACGGCGAACGCTCTTCCGTCTCGGTATCCACCCGCCGCCGTGCAGTCCTTGAGCCCGGAGACATACGCATGATCAAAGAGCGTGAAGGGCTCGTCGTCCATCGGCGTACACCCGTGACCCGGGCACGCTTCACCCGCATCCACGAAGGCCCGCGTGCCGGGGAGATAGCAGACGCCACCCGGGAAGCACTGCGGCAGGTGAACACGGATGCCTGATCCCCTGGATCCGCTCTTCAAGGCCTTGGAGGCCTTCAACGAAGAACTCGCGGGACTCAGCATGCGCCTGGCCCGGCTCGAGGACCAGATGTCGATGGGCG
>NZ_JBHYJH010000320.1:5018-5489 GCF_042740445.1 Streptomyces sp. NPDC059003
GCACGGGATTGCCTGGCGATCC
This sequence comes from Streptomyces sp. NPDC059003, assembly GCF_042740445.1. Classification (NCBI taxonomy): domain Bacteria; kingdom Bacillati; phylum Actinomycetota; class Actinomycetes; order Kitasatosporales; family Streptomycetaceae; genus Streptomyces; species Streptomyces sp. NPDC059003. The sequence continues at coordinate 5,041 of NZ_JBHYJH010000320.1, forward strand.
TGACGGCGGCCGGACGCCTGGAGCTCCGGTGCTGTGGCGGCAGCTTGAAGAGGACGAACGCGCCGACCTGTGGGCGGAGTTCACCGGCTGGGTCATCGAGATCGCCGACCAGTACGAGCTGACGATCGACCAACTCCCCCGAGACTGCTGGTGGCTCCACGGCGGCGTAGTGGCCGAGATGACAGCACTGTGGACGTCGCACCGATCCGCGTTCGAAGCCCAGGGTGACTCCGGAGCCTCGGTATACCTCTGGCACGACGCCTTCGACCGCGCAATCAACCGGATCTCACGCATGTGGCTGGGCGAGTGCACCAACGGCTACCACCAGGTCCGCTCCCGCGACAGGTGGGGCACCGACGTGAGACTGCGGGCTGCGATCCTGGCTGCAGGCCCGCCGCCCTCCCGCCGCGACCGGGACCAGGGCAGTGCGGGGACAGACTGATCAGCAC
>NZ_JBHYJH010000321.1:0-5482 GCF_042740445.1 Streptomyces sp. NPDC059003
TGCGCGTCTGCTCCGTTACCCGGCAGACGCGTCTGCGGCTTTGTGCGCGCTGAGCGCGCAGTTCCCCGCGCCCCTTACGGGGCGCCTACCTACCGGGGGCGTAGGGGTGCCCAGCACCCCGGTCCCCGTTGTGCGCGCCCCCGCGAGCGTGAGGCAGAATCGGCGCGATGAGCACCTACCGCGACCTCACGCACCGCGGCTCCGCACGAGCCACCGTCCTGCGGACCGTGGGCACGCGTGAGCGCCGTTCGCATCTGACGGCACCCCGCGTCCCCACGGTCGGCATCGACATCGGCGGAACGAAGGTGATGGCGGGCGTCGTGGACGCCGACGGCAACATCCTGGAGACCCTGCGCACCGAGACGCCGGACAAGTCCAAGAGCCCGAAGGTCGTCGAGGACACCATCGTCGAGCTGGTCCTCGACCTCTCCGACCGCCACGACGTGCACGCCGTCGGCATCGGCGCCGCGGGCTGGGTCGACGCCGACCGCAACCGCGTCCTGTTCGCCCCGCACCTGTCCTGGCGCAACGAACCCCTCAGGGACCGCATCTCCGGACGCCTCGCGGTGCCCGTCATGGTGGACAACGACGCGAACACCGCCGCCTGGGCGGAGTGGCGCTTCGGCGCCGGGCGCGGCGAGGACCACCTGGTCATGATCACGCTCGGCACCGGCATCGGCGGCGCGATCCTGGAGGACGGCCAGGTCAAGCGCGGCAAGTTCGGCGTCGCGGGCGAGTTCGGCCACATGCAGGTCGTGCCCGGCGGCCACCGCTGCCCGTGCGGCAACCGCGGCTGCTGGGAGCAGTACAGCTCCGGCAACGCGCTGGTCCGCGAGGCCCGCGAGCTGGCCGCCGCCGACTCCCCGGTCGCGTACGGCATCATCGAGCGCGTCAAGGGCAACGTCCCGGACATCACCGGGCCCCTCATCACCGAGCTGGCCCGCGAGGGCGACGCCATGTGCGTCGAGCTCCTCCAGGACATCGGCCAGTGGCTCGGCGTCGGCATCGCCAACCTCGCCGCGGCCCTCGACCCGTCCTGCTTCGTCATCGGCGGCGGCGTCAGCGCGGCCGACGACCTGCTCATCGGCCCGGCCCGCGACGCCTTCCGCCGCCACCTCACCGGGCGCGGCTACCGCCCCGAGGCCCGCATCGCCCGCGCCCAGCTCGGCCCCGAGGCGGGGATGGTCGGCGCCGCCGACCTGGCGCGCCTCGTCGCCCGCCGCTTCCGCCGCGCCAACCGCCGCCGCGTCGAGCGCTACGAACGCTACGAGCGCTACGCCGAGGCCCGCCGCGCCAACGACCGCACCACCCAGGGAACCCAGTAGATGACCGTGCCCCGCCAGCCCTCGCCCCCGGACCTGCCGGACCCGACAGGCCCCGGTGACCGGGAGCGGCACCCCGAGGACCGCCGCCACATGATCCGCCGCCGCTGGCTCACGGCGACGATCATCGTGCTGCTCATCGGCGTCCCCGCGGGCTATCTGATGATCTCCGCGAACCAGTCCCGCAACAGCGGCCGCGACAAGGAGGCCAAGTACTCCGCGACGGGCCTCACCGCGGACTGGCCCTCCAAGGTCCAGCGCCGCCTGTACGACGTGCCGGTCCCGCCGTACTCGGCGGAGGTCGCCTACTACGAGACGAACAACTGGCGCACGAGCCGCCTGTACGTCCAGTTCCTCACCAGCAACGAAGGCCTGGAGCGGTTCCTCAAGGAGACCGGCACCAGCGCGAGCCGCCTGGAGAAGGACGACATCACGATCAGCAAGCGCAACCAGAAGATCGTCGGCTGGGAGTTCACGGGCCCGGGCCCCTGGTACGGCGTCACCCACGACCAGGACAACCCGGCCCCCACCCAGGACATCGTGGTGAACCGCTCCAACCCGCGGCACCCGATGGTCTACGTGGTGTCCACGACGACGCCGTGACCGCGCCGTCGGCGCCGTCCGCGGCGTTCGTTGCACTCCCGTGAAGTCCTGAACCAGGCCGTGGCGGCAGCCGCCACGGCCTCGTAATCTGTCGTCCTCGCGCCCCGAAGCAAGCCCTGAGGCAGCTCCGGAGCCGCCGCGCAGCAGCCCCTGTCACGTCGCGACGGAAGGCCCAGATGACGCCCGAGGCACCCCGCGGGGACATCCGCACCGAAGCCGCCTACGACCGCCGCCGGCTGCGCCAGTGGCTCGCGGGCGAGGCCCGCGCCGACGGCGTGGCCCGCCGAGACGTGCTGCGCCTTGCCGCCGCCGCGGGCCTCACGCCCGCCGCCGCGCTCGGGGCGTCCCCGGCCGCGGCCGCGGGGCCCGGCATCGTCAAGCCGCTGCCCGACGAGTGGTTCACGGTCCGCGGCACCAACGCCGAGACGAAGTTCGAGGCGCTCGCGGACACCGGACCCCTGACCCCCGCCGCCCGCTTCTTCGTACGCAACCACACCTCGACGCCCCGACTCGACGCGCGCTCATGGACGTTGCGGATCTGGGGCGACGGACTCGAAGGCGGGCCGCGGGAGTTCACGCTCGCGGACCTGGAGCGGCTGCCGTCGGTGACGCGCACCGCGTTCGTGGAGTGCGCGGGCAACGGCCGCAGCCTCTTCGGGAGCCAGCAGGGCCGGCCCGTGCCGGGCACGGCCTGGACGCTCGGCGCCATCGGCCAGGCCCGCTGGCGCGGGGCGCGCCTGGCGGACGTGCTGCGCCGGGCGGGCCTCGCGCGGCACGCCGTGGACGTGATGCCGCGCGGCCTCGACGACAGCTACGTCACGGCCGACGGCACCGACCTCGGCCGCGTCCGGCGCCCGCTGCCCGTCGCCAAGGCCCTGGACGACGTCCTCCTCGCGTACGAGATGAACGGCGAGCCGCTCCCGCCCGACCACGGCCACCCCGTGCGCGTCCTCGTGCCCTCCTGGGTCGGCATCGCCTCCGTCAAGTGGGTCGGCGACATCGAGGTCTCGGCGACACCGCTCTACTCGCCCTGGAACACTGACTTCTACCGTCTGTTCGGCCCGGGACACCCGGCCGAGGGCTCCGCGCCGCTCACCCGCCAGACCCTCAAGTCCGCCTTCGAACTCCCGTGGAACGCGCGCCTGTCGGCGGACACCCGGCACCGCCTCACGGGCCGCTCCTGGTCCGGCGAGGCGACCGTGGCCCGCGTGGACGTCAGCACCGACGGCGGCACCACCTGGCACCGGGCCCGGCTCCACGACGTACCGCGCCGCGGCTCCTGGGTGCGCTGGTCCACCCCCTGGCGCCCGCGCACGCCCGGGCCCGCCACGCTGCTCGCCCGCGCCACCGACGCCACCGGCCGCACCCAGCCGCCGACGACGGCGCACAACACGCAGGGGTACCTGTTCGACGCCGTGGTGCGGCACCCGGTGACGGTGGTGTGAGGGCTCCGGGAAGGCGTCGGGCGCGGGGATCCGGGAAGCGTCGGCTGCGGGGCTTCTGAGGGGGCGTCAGGCGCGGGCGCGCCCCTTCTCGTACGCCGCCACGGCCACCGCCAGGTCCTCCCACGCCATGCCCGCCGACTTGAACAGCCTCGGCCGCCCGGCCGCGACCGGCACCTCTCCCCGTACCAACTCGCCCAGCGTGCGCAGCCGGTGCGGGTCGAAGGCGTCGGCGGCGACCGCCTGCACGATGTCGCCGCACTCGCGCATCGCCACGGACCGGGCCTCGGCCACGACCGTGGCCCGGCCCACGAGCCGCTCGTCGACCTCGCGTGCCGCGGGCTCGTGCGAGCCGACCGCCGCGACCGCCGCGTGCGGGGCGAGCAGCGCGCTGTCGAACAGCGGCTCGCGCGCCGTCGTGCAGCAGCACACCACGTCGGCGTGCGCGACGTCCTTAGGCACTGCCGCCGCGGCGCCGAGTCCGGCGTCCCCGCACCGCGCCACGAAGTCCGCCACGCGCCCCTGGTCACGACCGACCACGTCCACGTGCGCGAGCGAGGGCCGCACGGCCCGCACCGCCTCCACGTGCCCCCAGGCCTGCGGCCCCGTCCCGAACACCAGCAGCCGCCGCGCGTCCGGCACGGCGAGGTGGCGCAGGGCCGCCCCGGACACGGCGGGCGTGCGCAGCGAGGTGAGCGCGATGCCGTCGAGCAGGGCGAGCGGGGTGTGGGTCGTGCCGTCCAGGAGGAGGTAGAGCCCCTGGATGCGGGGCAGGCCCCGCGCGGGGTTCGCCGGCGTCACCGAGGCGACCTTCACGCCCGCGTACGCCGCCGTCGCCGACGGCATCAGGAGCAGCTGGCCGCCCTCCAGGCCGACGGCGGACCGCGCGGGCTCCGCCTCCGGGTCGAGCCCGCCCGCCGTGAGCGCGGCCGTGACGGCGTCGACGGCGGCGGCCATGGGGACGAGCCCGGCGAGGGCGGCGGCGTCGATGTGGGGGAGGGCTCCGGGCCCCGGCTGCTGCTGGCTCATCCGGTGATCCTCACCGATGACGCCGACCCGAAAACCTGCCCGGTCCCACGGCCGCCGCGCACGGTCAACGGCGCAGCTGGGCCGAGAGATGGTGCTGCAGCGGCTGCCCGACCGCCGCGAGGTCATGGATGTAGGTGAGCGCGTCGCCGTCGGCGGTCAGGGTGTAGCGGCGGCGGGTGGCGTCGACCTCCTTGGCCGTGGGCGTGCGGGCCACCTCGTGGGTGGCGAGGTCGACCGTGCCGTCGGCGGCCCGGCCGACCGCGATCTCCGCGATGCCGGTGGGCTGGGTGATCAGCGCCTCGACCCGGCCGTCGGCCTGGAGCCGCCACCAGCCGCTCTCCCGCGCCGACGGCCGCAGCGGCGCCCCGTCGGCGTCGAGCAGCCAGGCCCGCGCCTCGTAGTGGAGGAAGGGCCGGCCGTCGTGGCTGAACGTGACCTCCTGCGCGTACGTGAAGTCCTCGGCGAGCGTCGGGTAGCCGCCGCGCCCCCGGCCGCGCCAGGTGCCGAGCAGGCCGAGCACGGGCGCGAGCAGCGCGTGCGGCACGGGCGCCTCGTCCGGGCGGTGGCCGTCGGGGTACGGGTGCTCCGGTGCGGGGTCGAACACGGTGTGCGCTCCTGGGGTCGGGGTTGGGGTGTCGGGGCCGGAGGAAGCCTAGAGCCGCCGACGGCGGCGGGATGTGAAGCCCGCCCCCGAAGATCTTCGCGAAGAAACCACAACGTGGGGCGGTCTGCACAGTGCTGTGACCCCGGCACATGGGACCTCACGAGATGTGAGAGCGTGAGCCGGGTGAGTGACACGACAACGAGCACCCTGCAATACCGTCTCGACGGGCCGGAACAAGCACCCGTCCTGATCCTGGGTCCCTCACTGGGCACGACCTGGCATAGGTAGGCGAAGCCGTCTTCTGACGTCCACGTGGTCCAGGTCGGGAGCGTTTGGCCTGGTCAGGGCCTTGTGATCCAGGAGCGTCGATGCTGTTTGTGAGATCTGCGTGAGAGCGCGTGAGAGGTGAAGAACCCTCGTTGACTTGGTCCGGGGGCCAGTGGCACGCAGAAGCCCCGCCGCAATGCGGCGGGGCTTCTGCG
>NZ_JBHYJH010000322.1:0-5416 GCF_042740445.1 Streptomyces sp. NPDC059003
CTTGGGCGAGGCCCCCGAGCACATCACGCTGGTCGACGGCCCCGAGGACGTCGCCAATGTCGAGGTTCGCGACGAGTCGAAGGTCGTCTGGCTCTCCCAGACCACCCTCTCCGTCGACGAGACGATGGAGACGGTCGACGCCCTCAAGACCAAGTTCCCGAACCTCCTCTCGTCGCCCAGCGACGACATCTGCTACGCCACCCAGAACCGCCAGACCGCGGTCAAGAAGCTCGCCGAAGACGCCCAGCTGGTCATCGTCGTCGGCTCCCGCAACTCCTCCAACTCCAAGCGCATGGTCGAGGTCGCCCTCGGCGCCGGCGCGGACGCCGCCTACCTGGTGGACTTCGCCGACGAGATCGACGAGGCCTGGCTGGACGGCGTCGCCATGGTCGGCCTGACCGCCGGCGCCTCGGTGCCGGACATCCTTGTCGACGGCGTCCTTCAGCGGCTGGCCGAACGCGGTTACACGGACGTGGAGACGGTCAAGACCGCCGACGAGTCCATCACCTTCAGCCTGCCCAAGGAGCTCCGCCGCGACCTGGGCGCCCCAACCACCCCGGCGTGAGCAGACCAGCGGCACACCCCGGGCGCCGAGCCGTAGGCCCACCGCGAGATCTCACCCGCGCGGCCGATTTGAAGGGAGAACGCCCCTATGACCATCGTCTCGAGTCTGCACGGTGCGCCGCTGCCCGACAGCGTGGCCGTCATCGACGGCAACGCATCCGACCCGTACCGCGACAAGGTCGTCTACACGTACGCCGACGCCCCTGATAGCTGGCGCAAAGCACTGGGAGACACCTGCCTGTTCGAATGGGGCATCTACGAGGGTGCCCGGCGCCGGATCAACCTCGGCGAGGCCGGCGTCCGCTTCTTCGACCGCCAACTCCACCACGCCGGGCTGCTGATCGGCCCCCGCCCGCCGATCCGCCGGATCCTCGACCTGGGCTGCGGCTGGGGTTTCATCACCTACCTGCTCGCCCGCCGCTTCCACGACGCCCTCCGCATCGACGCCGTCAACATCAGCCCCGCCCAACTGTCCTACTGTGCCGACTACGTCGCCGACCACGGCCTTGGCGACCGGATCAACCTGTACCTGTGCAACGGTCAGGACGTCGACCGCCTCCCCGACCCGGAGGAGCCCTACGACCTGGTCGTCATCCGGGGCGTCTACACCCATTTCCGCAACGATGTCTTCGAACGCTCGGTCAAGGCCCTCGCCACACGGGTCCGCCCCGGCGGCATCGTGATCATCTCCGACACGCTTTTCAAAGGCGACCTCGATGCCTACACCTCCGAGATCCCCGACACCGTGGACCGGCTCGCCTGCGGCAACCGCAAGTCCCCCGCGTACTTCGCAGACACGATCCGCGACGGCGGCTTCACCATCGCCGATATGCGCGTCCTGCCCTCCAACGCCGATGTCGCCCACTGGTTCGGCCAGGTCAAAGCGAACATCGAACATCACTTCCCGGACGGAGTCAGCGGCCCGCTGGAAGAACTCCGCGTGATGGCCGACAACATGACCGCCGGTCTGCTCGCTGACAAGGTCTCCGCCTACAGCATCGTTGCCCGGCGCCAGCCGTAGCCGCCCCTTCACCGCGCCCGGTCCTCTGGAGAGGAGCAACCGATGCCCGACACAACGGAAAAGGCCAGTGGTTACCCCACTGGCTGGTTCCCCGTTGCCTTCACTGCCGAGGTCGAACGCGGCCAGGTCGCACGAAGCGCGCTGGCCGGCGAGGACGTGGTGATCTATCGCACCACGAACGGCATCCTGCGAGTTATCCGCCCGTACTGCCCGCACCTTGGGGCGCACCTCGGGTATGGCGGCCGGGTGGAAGGCGAGTTCCTCGTGTGCCCCTTCCACGGCTTCGCGTTCGATCCGAACGGCACCTGCGCTCGTACGGGGTATGGCACCTTACCGCCGCGGGCGCAGCTCACCGTGCTGCCGAGCGGCGAGGCCAACGGTTTGGTCTACGCCTGGTATTCGCCAGCGGGGGATCTGCCCGCCTGGGAGTTCGCGTCGGTGCCGGCGGAGGGGTTCGGTAAACCGGTGGACTGGATGACCACCGGTCCCGGGCACCCAATGGATTTCATCGAAAACACTGTGGACTTCGGGCATTTCCCGAGCGAGCACGGCACCAGGGTGGTCACCGAGTCCGGTAAGTATCCGCATCCTGAGTACGGCGACTTCCAGATGCTGGTGACCATCCCGTTGCAGGGCTTCCAGTTCAGCAAGATCGGCGTCACGGTGAAGATCACGTGTGATGGGCTGGGCCACGCGATCGGCGAGTTCGATGTTCCGCAGGTGCGCTTGCGGGTGCGGGAGAACCTGGGGTGGACACCGGTCGGTCCGGGCCGGATCGCGTTCCGGAAGTCGTCATTCACCATGTTCGACCTGCGGGTTGGAAAACGGCATCCAGCGCGTCTGGCAGCGGCGGCCATCACGCCGATTGTCTCCAGGGTCATGTCGGCGGGTGCGGTCCGGCAGGGGAACAAGGACGTCATCATCTGGGGGCATCGCCGCTTCGTCGAACATCCCAAGCTCGCTCGGGGAGACGGCCCGATCATGGAGTACCGCCGCTGGGCGGCACGGTTCTTCGCGCCTGACGACCTGGCCGTGCTCGCCGACCGGAGCGCAGCAGCGCCCCTGAACGCCGACGCCCGGAAACCCAGCTTGCACGGCCACGAGGAGTGAGCAGCGACCATGAGCGATACAACAGGCACCGAGCGGCTCCGCGCGCGGCTTCGCATGCGCATGTCGGGCAGGAACAGGGAATTGATGCGTGCCAGCGGGGACCGTCCGGTGCGTATCAGCCGGTATCCGCGCCTGCGCACCGCAGCTGCGCTTGCTGCCTACCAGGCGCAGGCGGAACCAGCGCTGCCCTACCCCCAGGGCTGGTTCTGCGTGGGCCTGTCGCGTGAGTGGCCGCCGGGGCAGGTGCGTACACGCCCCTTCATGGGCCGTGAAGTGGTGCTCTATCGGACCAGGCGCGGAGTGCTCAGGGCCATTGGCCCCTACTGCCCCCACCTGGGGGCGCATCTCGGCGTGGGCGGCCGTATCGAGGGAGAAAACCTTGTCTGCCCCTATCACGGGTACGCCTACGCCACCGACGGCGTTTGCGTGCACACTCCCAACGCGCCGGCCCCGAAGGCCACATTGGAACGGGAGGAAGTGCGCGAGTTCAACGGCATGGTCTACGCATGGCACTCCGCCGACGGCGCCCCGCCCGCATGGGAGATCGTCGCAGAGCCCCTGGAGGGCTACCACCGGCCAGTCTGGCGGACCTATGAACTGGCCAGCCACCCCCAGGAGGTTCTGGAGAACCTCGTGGACTACGACCACTCCATGACGCTGCACGGTCTGTCGATTCAGCAGACCCAGCCACCCGTCGCCGACGGCCCCCACTTCCATGTTGACCTGCGCGTCGGGCGACGCGCTTCCTTACTCGGCGAGCTGGTGGTCGAACACCCCGTGGACCTCTACGGCCTGGGCCACCTCCAGCTCCGGTTCGAGCTGCCCCAGTATGGGATGTCCGTCCGCAACTGGTTCCTCCCCACTCCGGTTGCTCCGTGGCGCATTCACCTGCGCGTTGTGGGGAGCTGCAAGGTCACCGTGGCCAAGCGGCTGCCGCCGGCACTGCGCGAACTGTCGAACAGGCAGCTCTCCCATCTGGCCAGCTACCTCGTCATGCAAGAACTCATCAAGATCACTCACGCCGACCGGCCGATCTGGCAGCACAAGCGCTACCAGCCTCACCCCCGGCTGTCCAAAGCCGACGGACCAATCGGGCCTTATCGGCACTGGGCCCGGCAGTTCTACCCCGCGACTGTCGGCACCCGCGGCCCGGCCGGCACCCAACGTGACAACGGCTCCGCCGACATCGCACCGCCCGTCCCCCCAGCCCTTACGTGACCCGCCCGGAGGACACCATGCCCTTGCGCGCGGCGCGAGCGATCGCCGCCATGCCCTCACCGGGCACTCTCCTCACCATCCCGGAGACCGGAATCACCCTGCCGGTGCTCCGCCATCCGGACAACGACGCGGCCCAGCGCTGTCTCAACGTCATCGACCGTCCCTACATCACCGCCTGCCTCAACAGCCACAAAGCAGCCGATGCATTCATCGCCGCACAGGTCCCGACCTATGCCGGTCTGATCTACCCGCACGCGCTGCCCGACCGGTTCGTCTGCCTGCAACGCATGATGAACACCGTCACCCTCATGAACGAGGAGTTCGGCGACCCCGCCACCCTCGAGGACGCCTCCCTGTGCGAGCAGCTGCGCACCTGCTACCTCGCCGCTCTCGAGGGCACCCGACCACCCCGGAAGCGTGCGGCGGCCCGATTGCTGTACGAGACCCTCCGCCCGATCATGGCGGAGATCAGTCCCCGGGTGGGAACACGCCTGCTACACGCCATGCGCGAACAGATCTCCCTGCTGGCAGGGCGGTTCATCCGGCACGTCGACACCCTGACGCTCCAGCGGTATGTGGAGCTGCGGCGGATCGAGGCATTCGGCTATTGGCTCACCACCCTCGGCGAATACGCGCTGGGTTTCGACATGACCGACGACCTCGCGGCGAATCCGTCTCTGCGGGCCGCCCGCGACGCCGCCATCGATTCCGTGCTGCTGGTCAATGACCTCTTCTCCTTCCACAAAGAGATCCAGATCGGCGAGGCGCGCAATGCCTTGTGGATCGTCATGCGCGAAGACGACCTGTCGCTGCAAGCGGCCATCGACAAGCTCGCCCGCATGTGCGGTGACACTCAGCGCCGATACCTGGCCGCCTGCCGGACCGTCGAGACCCGGGAGCGCGCCGACCTTCGCGCCTACCTCACCGAACTCGGGCACCTCATCTCGGGCAATCTCGACTTCCACACCTTCAGCAGCCGTTACTACAGCCCGGACAGCGACACGGACCGGTTCTCCTCGGGAGAGATGGTGATCAGTACCTTTCCCGGCCTCCGCGACATCGCCAGTGAGCAGCCGCTCACAGTCACAACCTGAGAGGACGTTCGCATCGTGAATATGCTGGTATGTGATGGTTCACTCGCCTCCTCACCCGTGTCGCCGCCGAGCACCCCACGATCCGCAAGGCGTGGGTCGACGCCGGATGTGTCTCAAAGATCGTGTAAGTCCGTGATGTGACGGTCTGGCCCTGGGGCTCGGCCTCGGGCTCTCGGGCCAGGCGGATCGGATGAGTCATGACAGGCAAGGCGGAACCGGTCGCCTCGGCGGCGACTGGGGACATGATGGTGGACGAGGTGGTCGAGCGGCTGCTCGACAAGGCTGATGCCTCGGGAGCGGCTCTGCTGGGGGATGGCGGGATGCTGACGGAGATCACCAAGGCCGTGCTGGAGCGGGCTCTGGAAGCCGAGATGAGTGAACACCTCGGCTATGAGCGTGGAGACCTGGC
>NZ_JBHYJH010000323.1:0-5402 GCF_042740445.1 Streptomyces sp. NPDC059003
GCCTACAGCAGGTTCCACCACCAACGCAGCGTGGGCAACTCCACCGGCTGAGCGAAGTCTGCGGCACGGCTCGGAAGTTTCTCGGTCAGGGTAAGCGCGGTCAACTCGACTTGTTCACTGCTGTACCGGCGGGTGCGCTCAAGGGCCCAGTCCAGATGGCCGCGAATCAGCTTGTCGAGACCCGTCAGGTAGCGCTCCAGCGCCTCATCCCCCGTTGCTGGGTATTTGGCGCGCACCTGCTCGTAGCACCGCATCACCTGGTTGCGCATGTTCACGGCCTGGGTGATGGCCTCATGGGAATCCAAGGACCAGTGGTGGGCCAGCGATGTCACCAGGTTGATCTCTTCGACATGCTTGTCGATTTCCGCGGCGTACGAATAGATGTCGTTGTCCCAGGCGAGGAGTACGGCGGTCATGTCGGTGAGTGCGCGTACTTCCTCACGTTCCCGCACCTCGGCGGGCACCTCGAATCCCAGGCGATCTCCACAATGTCCGTCGCGTAGCTGCCACCACCGGCGTCGAGCGCGCGGATGGTCGTCACGTGGTCGGGGCCGGGAATGGTCCGGTTGTTGTGGTATGAGCATCCCACACGACGCCGAGCGCGAAGGCTCGGCTGCTGTCGATCCAGCGCCGCCAGACCGCCGGTGTGGCCAGGTCGCGGAACGCGTCGCTGATGTCCCTGAACGCCTTCCCGTAAGGGGACGCGACCTGCACCGTGCTGCGGGGCGCGTCGAGGACTCGCATGAGATCACCGTGCGCGTCGACCGCGTCCGTCAGTCGGTCCACGGCCATGCGTTCGATCTCGTCGTCGAAGGCGAATCCCCACAGATGGAACTTCGTGATGGCTTCCAGTGCAGCCTCCGACGCGCCAGGGAACAGCCGGGCGATGAAGCCGCCGACATCCGCGTCGGCGAGCTTCGCCAAGACGACATGGTTCTCGCAGAACCCCTGACTCGCCAAGCTGTGGCGCGCCGGTTGATCTCGTCACCGGCGGGATGGACGTCGAGCTGGATCGGGCAGTAGAAAGGGGGGGGCCGGGTTCGCAGGTCCATGGCAAGTCTTCCCTTTCACTCTGTGTACAGGCTTTCGTCGGCTCCGCATACTGTGGGGGTGGGCGGTGTCGCGTAGGCGCGACGTCGGAATGAGAGGCCTCGTGCTCCTGAGGAACGCGGCGTCGGCGGACGGTCAGACGCAAGGTTTGGGGCGAAAAGGATCGCCCATGGGGCATCCATCACCACCCGACATCCTGCGGTTCGGTCAGCTCCGGTCGGCGTTTTCCCGTCCACCGCCGGCTTCTCGGTCTGTCCACCGCTACGTCCTTGTACATCCTGGGCCCACGGCGCGAACACGGAGTCAGGGCGAGGCCCGGGCCTGAACTATTCTACTTCGTCAACCCTCCGGTCCGCCCGGATCAAACCGGCGCGCGAGAGCATTCCGCGGCATACCGAAGGCGCGCGTTGTTCTTTCCCGCGTCGTGCACGCCCTTGACGGAGAAACACTTCTGCCGATTCCCTGAAACGGCGGCGGGATGACGTCCGGGACGTCCGTGAGCAACGCAGTGCGCTCCGCCGCATTCACGACCACGGCAAGGAGCGTGTGTGCAGCGGGCAGCGCATTGGACGCAGGACTACCTCCGACATTTGGGTGTTCGGGCACCGGCCGTGCCCGACCTCGCGTCTCTCTTCGCACTCCATCGGCGCCACGTCGAGAAAGTCGTCCACGAGAATCTGATCGTGCAGCTCGGCCGTACCGACAGTATCGAGCCGTCCGCCTGCGTCACGCGGGTGCTGTCCGGGTGGGGCGGCGGCTGCTTCCACCTCAACGGCGTCTTCTCCGCCCTGCTGCGCCACCTCGGTTACGACGTGCATCGGCATCGCGGGGAGGTCCGGCTGAGCGCGGACCAGCCGGAGCCGGCCGTGGCGGCCTTGGGCAACCACATGGCGCTGACGGTGTCGGTCGAAGGCACCGCCTGGATGGTGGACGTGGGGCTGGGGAACGGCCTGTACGAGCCGCTGCCGCTGGCGGCGGGGTCCCGTCGCCAAGGTCCCTTCACGTACACACTCTCCCCTCGCGAGGACGCGTCGGGGACGGTGGTGTGGCAGTTCGTCCACGACCCGGCACTGCGTTCCTGGTACGGGATGGACTTCTCGCTGCGGGACGCCGAATGGCAGGCCTTCACGGAGCGGCACGCGGAGTTGGCCACATCTCCGGACTCGGTCTTCGTCCAGCTGCTCCAACTGAACCGCCGGGACGCGGCGGGCCTGGACACACTGATGGCGTGCACCCTCGTACGGACCGAGGCCGGGGGGTGCCACGAGCGGCGGCTGGAGACGCGCCGCGAGTGGTTGCAGGCCGTGGCGGACGTCTTCGGCCTGCACCTTCCCGGGGTGGGAGATGCGGAGTTGTCCCGGCTGTGGCGCAAGGTCTGCGTCCAGCAGACCCTGCTCGATCTGCAGGCGGCGAAAGCGGGCGACGGCCGGCAGGGGACGGTCTCGTGAACACGACGGGGGAACGCGCGGGGGAAGGCGGCCTGGCGGCCGTCGAGGAAGCGGTGCGCGACATCGCCGCCGACCGTGCGGTCGTCGTGGTGGAGGACGCCGATCGCGAGAACGAGGGTGACCTCGTCCTGGCCGCGGAGAAGGTCACCGAGGCCCACGTGGCGTTCATGATGACGCAGCGCCGCGGCCTCATCTGCGCCCCCATGGAAGGCGCGCGCCTGGACCACCTGGCCCTCGGGCCGATGGTCGCCCGCAACAGCGACCCCCGGCAGACCGCCTTCACCGTCTCGGTGGACGCCACCGCCGCGCACGGGGTCGGCACGGGAATCTCCGCCGCCGACCGGACCACGACGTTGCGGCTGCTGGCCCGCAGCGGACACAGCAGCGACTTCGCCCGGCCCGGACACGTCTTCCCGCTCCGGGCCCGACCCGAGGGGATCCTCCCCCGGGCGGGGCACACCGAGGCCGCGGTGGACCTGGCGCGGCTGGCGGGACTGTTCCCGGCCGGAGTCCTCGTGGAGATCGTCGGCCCGGACGGACGGATGCTGCGCCTGCCCGATCTCGTGCCGTTCGCCCGCCGCCACGACCTGAAGATCATTTCCATCGCGTACCGCTGTGCCACCGAGCCCCGGGTACGCCGGGAGTCAGTGGCCCGCCTGCCGACCCTCTACGGCGAGTTCACCGCCTACGGCTACCGCTCGCCCGTCGACGGGATCGAGCACCTCGCCCTGGTCCGCGGCGACGTGGCCGACGACAGCGGGGCGCCGACGGCGGTGCCGGTACGGCTGCACTCCGAGTGCCTCACTGGTGATCTCTTCGAATCCCTGCAGTGCGACTGCGGCGACCAACTGTGTGCGTCGCTGCGGACTGTCGCCGCCGAGGGCCGGGGAGTGGTGGTCTACCTGCGCGGTCACGAAGGCTGCGGCATCGGCCTGACCTCGAAGTTGCGGGCCTACGAGCTGCGGGAGTCCGGGTGGGACACCGTGGACGCCAACCTGGAGCTGGGCCTCGACGCCGACGCCCGCGACTACCGGGTGGGCGCCGACATCCTGCGTGACCTGGACGGACATGGGAGCGCTCCGGCTGCTGACGAACAATCCGGCCAAGTGCACCTCTTTGATCGGCTACGGATTCAGCGCGCTCAGCCGGGTCCCGCTGCCGGCCCAGGTCGGGTGCACAACCGGCGCTACCTGCGCACCAAGCGCGACCGCATGAGCCACGACCTGCCCTGGCTGGATCGAGCCGCACCAGGTGGCACCCCACCCGAAGCCGCGGGCGGAGCGTGACGCAATGGACGACCTCAGCCCGCGCGACTTCCGGCGGGCCATGCGCAACCTGTGCTCACCGGTCGCCGTCGTCACCTCGTCGCACGAGGGCAGACCCCACGGGACGACCGTGGGGGCCTTCACCCCCTTCTCCTGGGAACCGCCCGCCGTGGCCGTCATGCTGGGCGCAGCTTCCGCCACGCTCGCCCGGGCCAAGACGACCCGCCTGCTGGGCATCAACATCCTGGCCTGGGACCATGCCTGCCTGGCCGCCGACTTCGCCGGCGCGACCGCCGACCGGTTCCGCCGCGCACGCTGGTACGAGCGCGTCGGACTGCCCCAGCTGCACGGCGTCGCCGGCTGGCTCAGGGGAGAACTCCTGCACTCCTTCGCCCTCGGCGACCACGAAGCCCTCTTCCTCCGGGGCAGGGAAGCACAGACATATCCCGTCCCTCCATTGCTCTACCACGGCAAGAAGTTCGGCACGCACCTCGGCCTCCCGCCCGGCGGGACCCGCACCCGGGAGGAGACACCATGACCCCGACCGACTCCACCACCGACGACCCCGCACGCCCACCGACGTTCGGCGTCACCGAACGGCACACCGTTCAGGACCTCCTCGTCTGGCGGCGCTCGGTGACGCGCTTCGCGCCGGATCCGGTCCCGGAGGAGATCCTGGACACCCTGCTGGACCTGGCGAACCTGGCACCCAGTGTGGCCAACTCCGAACCCTGGCGGTTCGTCTCCGTCGACACGCCCCACCGGCGCGAGGAGGTCGTCGACAGCTTCCGCAGGGCCAACTCCAGGGCTCTGGAGGGCTACTCCGGTGAACGGGCCCGGACGTACGCGCGGCTGCGGCTCACCGGGATCCAGGAGGCGCCGCACCACTACGCCGTCTTCTGCGACCTGGGCACCCGCCAGGGCCATGGCCTGGGCCAGCAGACGATGCCGGAGACGCTGCAGTACTCGGCGGCGTTCGCGGCCTACACCTTCTGGCTCGCGGCCCGCGCCCACGGGGTGGGCGTGGGCTGGCTGTCCATCCTTGAGCCCGAGAAGGTCACGGCCGTGCTGGACGTCCCCCGGACCTGGAAGATCGTCGCGTATCTGTGCGTGGGCCGGCCGACCGGCCACGACGACACCGGCGAACTCGCCCGCGCCGGCTGGCAGGACCGGACCGGCGCGGGCCGGCAGGTCCTGCGCCGGTGACAGGCCCCGCCGCTCCGTACGGGAGTTCACCCCCGCACACGCTCACTTCGGGAAAGGAGTCCTCGGATGAAACCCGAGCAGCGGGTCACCGCCGTCGTGGAGGGCCTGGGATCCTGGCTGCCCCCGGACCGCCTCGACAACGACGAGCTCCTGCGGGCCGCGCAGTCCGCAGGCGCGGGCACCGACCCTGAAGACCCCTCCGTACCGCTCACCGGCGCGTGGATCAGCCGGCGGACCGGCATCGAGCACCGGCACTGGACCAGCCGGGGGCCGACGGCCGAGAGCACCGCGGCCGCCGCCGTCGAAGCGGGCCGCCTGGCCATGGCGGACGCCGCCTGCGACCACGTCGAGCTGGTCCTGGTCGCGACCATGACACCGGACCAGTTGTGCCCGGCGACCGCGCCCGAGGTCGCCCACCGTCTCGGCCTCGGCG
>NZ_JBHYJH010000324.1:0-1433 GCF_042740445.1 Streptomyces sp. NPDC059003
GTCCCCTGCCCCATGGTGCAGTACTACTCCGCCTCACCACATAGGACAACGTCTAAGTGGTGGCGGCACTTCGGGCCGGCCTCCGGCTCGGATCCGAAGATCCGCGACAAGCTCGCCCGCTACGTCATGACGGTCTTCACCTACGGGACGAACGCGGGTCCCGCGCAGGTCGCGCGCCACATGCGGCAGAGGGTCTCCGTCCACGAGCTCTCGCTCGCGGGCAACCAGCACATCACGTCCGAGAATCTGAACGCCGCGTCGGCGGACGTCATCGACATGTTCATCCAGCTCGACCTCGCGCACGTGTGGGGTGATGTGTCCAAGGCCGGGATCGACGGCTCCCAGTACGACACCTGGGAGAACAACCTCCTCGCCGAGTCCCACATCCGGTACGGGGGCTTCGGCGGCATCGCCATGAGGCACATTTCCCATACCTATGTTGCGCTCTTCAGCCACTTCATCCCGTGTGGCGTGTGGGAGGCCGTCTACTTGTTCGAGGGCCTGCTGAAGAACGCGTCCGAAGTGACCGTCGACATCGTCCACGGTGATACGCAGGGCCAGAACCTGCCGGTCTTCGGGCTCGCGCACATGCTCGGCGTTCAGCTGCTGCCCAGGATCAGGAACTGGAAGGACCTGACCTTCTACCGGCCCAGCGCGACGGCGAAGTACCAGCACATCGACCCGCTGTCCGGCGACCCCGACAAGGACGTCATCAACTGGCGCCTGATCGAGCACCACTGGCCCGACCTCATGCGCGTGGTCCTCTCGATCCGCGAGGGCCGGCTGTCCTCGGCCGCGCTGCTGCGGCGCCTGGGCAACGAGTCCAGGCGCAACCGCATCAACCAGGCATACCGGGAACTGGGGCGCGTGATCAGGACCATCGTGCTGCTTCGCTACCTGTCGGAGCCAGAATTGCGCGATTCGATCCAGTCCATGACGAACAAGACCGAAGCATTCCACAAGTTCAGCAACTGGCTGATGTTCGCCTCCGACCTGCTCGCCGACAACGACCCGGAAGACCAAGAGAAGATCATCAAATTCAACGAGCTGCTCGCCAACTGCCTGATCTTCCATACGGCCGTAGACATCACGCAGGTCGTCAACACCCTCATCGACGCGGGCTGGGAGATCGACCCGGTCGACCTGGCCACCATCACTCCGTACATCACATCCAAGATCCGCCGCTTCGGCACCTGGCACCTCGACATGGAGCCCCCGGACGGGCAGGCCGTCAGACACCTACGGCTGGCCGCGTGACGGGGCCTGCGATGAGGTCTCAGGCGGCGGTGGAGTCGAGTGGTATTGCGGTCCGGGCGGCGGCTGTGGAAGTGGTCCGAGGTGGACGCGCGGTGGTGCGGGGGGGATGTCGTGGTGCCAGCAGGTTCGGTGACGGGGCTGCTGGGGCCGAGCGGGTGCGGGAAGACCACCCTGCT
>NZ_JBHYJH010000324.1:1443-5294 GCF_042740445.1 Streptomyces sp. NPDC059003
ACCCTGCTGCGGGCCGTCGTGGGAATCCAGGCCCAGGTCCGCGGGCAGTTGGAGGTGCTGGGACTGCCCGCCGGGTCGGGGGCGCTGCGTTCCCAGATCGGCTACATGCCGCAGACACCGTCGCTGTACGCGGATGTGAGCGTGCGGGAGAACCTGCGCTACTTCGCCGCCGCACGCCGCCTGCCACGGCCGGGCCGGGGAACGGAGGCGGACCGGGTGCTGGAGGCCGTGGACCTGGCCGGGCAGGCCCGGGTGCGGGTGGACCGCCTCTCCGGCGGGCAGCGCTCGCGGGTCTCCCTCGCCGTCGCCCTGCTGGGGCGGCCTGCGCTGCTGGTGCTGGACGAACCCACCGTCGGGCTTGACCCGCTGCTGCGGCTCAAGCTGTGGGAGCAGTTCGCCGCCTTCGCGCGTCAGGGGACGACGGTGCTGGTGTCCAGCCATGTGATGGACGAGGCTGACCGCTGCGACCGGCTACTGCTGTTGCGCGGGGGCCGCCTGCTCGCGGCGGGCCGCCGGGACGAGCTGCTGGCGCGTACCGGCACCGCACGGGTGGAGGAGGCGTTCGTGGCCCTGGTCCGATCGCCGCAACGGGTGCCGCCCCCACCGGGGCAGGCGCAGTGAGCGGGGCGGTGGCGACCGCCCGCCGGGTCCTGGTGCAGACGGGCGGCGACCCGGCGGGGGTGGTGCTGGTGCTGTGCGTGCCCTGCGGGCTCCTAGCCCTGCTGCGCGCCCTGTTCGGCCGCGTCCCGGGCGTCTTCGACCGGGTGGGTCCGCAGCTGTTCGGGGTGTTCCCGCTGATCGTGATGTTCATGGCCGCGTCGATCGTGATGGTGCGGGAGCGGGCCGGTGGCACGCTGGAGCGGCTGGGATGCCTGCCGCTGCGGCGCGTCGAGCTCCTGGTGGGCTACCTGCTCGGCTTCGGCGTGCTCGCCGTCCTGCAGGCCGGGGTGACCGCCGTGCTGGCGGCGGGTGTGCTGGGCATGCCGGTGGCCGCCCCGGTGGTGGTGCTGGGTGCCACGGCGGCCCTGAATGCCGTGCTGGGCGCCGCGATGGGGCTGCTGGTGAGCACCTTCGCCCGCACCGAGTTCCAGGCCGTGGAGTACCTGCCCGCCCTGCTGCTGCCCCAGTTCCTCCTGTGCGGCCTGTTCGTCCCCCACCCGCAGATGCCCGCCGCACTGCAGACGGTCTCGGACCTGCTGCCGATGACCTACGCCGTGGAGGCCACCGCCCGCCTGGCCACCCGGCCCGCCGCCCCCGGGGCCTACTTCACCGACATCACCGTCGTGTCCGGGTTCCTGGTCCTGGCCATAGCGATCGGAGCGGTGACCTTGCGGCACCGCACCTGTGACAGCACCGGTCCGGCTCAGGGGCTTCGGCGGTGGCAGCCCCGGTCAGGCGCCCTGCATCTGTTCGCGTTCACCGTAGTCCGCGAGGGCCGGAACCGTCCGAGGGCCACACGGGGGGCTGCGGGGGCGGCTCCTGGGGGCGTGCTGCATCCACGGTGGTGCACGGGTGCAGGGCCGGGGCCATGGATGCGCCCTGTGCTGCCGTCAGCCCCTGTCCCGCCCTGACCAGAGGCCGCGTGTACGTGTCAGATGGAAGGCGGAACCGCGCCAGGACACCGGCCGGGCGCGTGACGATACGGTCCACCTTGCGGGGAGGCGGTCGGCATGACGGTGGTCGCTCCGGCGCGGCCGGTGCGCGATGCGCGGCAGATCCTGCGGGATACGGGTAGGGAAACGTTTCCGGTCCTGCGTGCGGCGGCCGACCGGCTGCCCGCAGGGATCCGGCATCCGGTAGGGGTGCATTTCGGCTGGTGGGACCAGGCGGGCCGCCCCCTGGAGAACAGTGCGGGCAAGGCGGTACGGCCTGCTTTGGCGCTGCTGGCCTGCGAGGCGGTCGGCGGAGCGCGGTCGGCGGCCCTGCCGGCGGCGGTCGCGGTGGAGCTGGTGCACAACGCCTCCCTGCTGCACGACGACATCATCGACGGCGACCGGCTGCGGCGCGGGCGCCCCGCATTGTGGGCGCTGTCGGGGGTGCCGGCCGCCATCCTGGCCGGTGACGCGCTGTTCTTCCTCGCCGTCCAGGCGGTGTCCGAGGCGCCGCCGCCGCTGGACGGGGCGGGGCCGGGCCTGCTGACGGCGGCGGTGCAGGACCTGATCGACGGCGAGTACACCGACACCCTGCTGGAAGGCCGGTCCGCGGTGTCGGTAGAAGAGTGCGTGGCGATGGCGGCCGGGAAGACCGGCGCATTGATCGCGGTCTCCTGCGCGCTGGGGGCGCTGGCGGGCGGGGCGGATGCGGAACGGGTGGGGCATCTGCGGGCGTTCGGCGCGCATGTGGGGGCCGCCTTCCAACTGGTCGATGACCTCTTGGGGATCTGGGGGGATCCGGCACGCACCGGCAAGCCCGCCGGGGCGGACCTGGCCGCGCGCAAGAAGTCCCTGCCGGTCACGGCCGCCCTGGCCACGGACGGTGCGGCCGGGCGGGAACTGTCCCTCCTCTACGCCGACCCAGGGCCCTTGTCCCCGGCAGAGCTGGCGCGGGCGGCACAGCTGGTGGAGGCGGCCGGGGGCCGCTTCTGGGCAGCCCAGGAGGCCGACCGACACATCCAGCAGGCCCTGGCGCAGCTGACCGCGGCCCGCCCGGGTGAGGTTGCGGCGGCGGAACTGACCGCGCTGGCCCATCTGATCAGCAGCCGCAACCACTGACAGAAGGCGGAGATCCGTGACCCCCGAGTTCCCCTACAGGCTGTGGTGCCCGGTTCCACCGCGCATCCACCCGCGCAATACAGAGCTGATCAACGAAGCGCGGAGCTGGCTGGACAGGTTCCCGCTGGTAGAAGAGGAAAAACGGGACTGGCTGGCGCGGTTTTCCGCCGAATTCATCACCTTCACCATCCCTGACGGACTCGACGAGCGGGAAGCGTTCCTGTGCCGTTACTCGGCGTGGGGTTTCTCCCTCGACGACCGAGCAGACCGCAATCTCACCCTCGCACAGCGGGAGTTCGTCGACTTCGCACTGCGGCTCGTCCACACCAGCCAAGCACCCGACAGCCGACTCCTCTGCGACGACCAGCACGCGCTGTGCCTGGCCGATCTCATCCGCGACATGCGGACCTGGGCCGCACCGCCCCAGATGCGCCGTTTCCACGAAGGATTGCGCTCCTGGATGTTCGGAACCGCCTGGGAGGTGGGGGCACGCCAGCTGCCACTGCCAGACGTAGACGCGTACCTGTCATTGCACTATCCCGCCGTCGCTGCCCAGATGGAGGCGTGCGTCGAGGTAGGGCTCGGCCCTGAAGTGCCCGCCTCCGAGATCTACCATCCGCTCGCCCGGGCCGTGCAGGAAGCCGCGTTCACGACCGCCCTGATCGACAACGACCTGCTGTCGTCCCTGCGCCACGGTGACGATGTCGGCCACAGCCTCAATATCGTGAACGTCCTGCGGAACGAGCAGCCCAGCACACCCCAGGAACAAGCGATCACTCAATCGGTGGGCCTGCGTGACCGCATCTTCAAACTCGCCTTGGACCTCAACCAGACAGCACAACGGAAGTTCAGCCAAGACACCCGAAACTTCCTGGACGGCATCATCGCCGCCGTGCCAGGGAACATCGCATGGTCGCTCAACTCCGTGCGCTACAAAATCAAAGACATCTGCCCCGACCTGACACACGAACAGTTCCTCAAGGCCGCAACCCAGACCGGAGGACCCAGCGACGCCACCACAGGGCCGCCCCCCTACCGGTCCATCGCCTGGTGGTGGGACCAGTCCTGACCTGCCCGCCGTCTGCCGCGGTAAATACCGGATCTACTGCGGCAGAACCCCTACGGTGATCACCGCGACCT
>NZ_JBHYJH010000325.1:0-5271 GCF_042740445.1 Streptomyces sp. NPDC059003
GGCTATTTCCAGCCCGTCCGGCGCTTGAGGACGAGCGCGCAGCGCGATGCGCCTAAGCCAATCCAAGGTCCACCTAAGCCCCCCGCCCCCGCCCTAAGGCCCCCCACCCCGCCCAAGATGCGGAACCCTCCCGATGTGGCCGACCCCCCTGGGAAACGAAAGTGGAGTCATCGCAGAGAGCGCACCACTGAGATCCCAGGGGGACGAGATGTTCGAGTACGAACTGCACCAGCTCCGCACCGCCGAACTGGCCCGCGAGGCCGCCCGCCACGGCCTGGTCCGCGAGGCCCTGAAGGGCCTGAAGGCCCTCAGGGTCCGCCCGGTCTACGGCAGGGACGAGGCCCTGGCCCGGGCGACCGAGGCCCGCACGCAGGCGCCCCGCCAGGAGCCGCGCAAGGCGGACGGCCCCACCGACCGCTACACGCGCGCCGCGTGACGCCCGCACACCGGCCGAGCGGCGGCCAACCACCCGGGACCGGGGCACACCACCGTGCCCCGGTCTCGCCCATTGAAATACCAGGTCCCGCAAAACCCCAGGTCTGTGCGATGCTCACGCCTGTGGAGACCAGGTCAGTGAGTCCCGTCTTCGTCGGCAGAACCGACGAACTGCGCGTACTGAACGACGCGCTCACCCGCGCCACGACGCCCCGCGCGGGCGAACCGCAGGCCCTGCTGCTCGGCGGGGAGGCAGGCGTGGGCAAGACCCGGCTCATGGAGGAGTTCGCGGCGGCCGCGGTCGCCGGGGGCGCCGTCGTCGCGGTCGGCGGCTGCATGGAGATCGGGGCCGACGGCCTGCCCTTCGCGCCGTTCTCCGCCGCCCTGCACACCCTGCGCCAGCAGCTCCCGGACGAGTTCGCGGCCGCCGCCGCGGGCCAGGAGGAGGAGCTGGCCCGGCTCCTGCCCGAGCTGTGCGACGCCCCGCAGCCCCCCGAGGCGGGCCGGAGGCCCGGCGAGGAGGCCATGGCGCGGCTCTTCGAGCTCACCGCCCGCCTTCTGGAGCGCGTTGCCGCCGACCACACCGTCGTCCTGGTCCTGGAGGACCTGCACTGGGCGGACGCCTCCACGCGGCACCTGCTGTCGTACCTCTTCCGCACGCTGCGCTCCGGCCGCCTCGTCATGCTCGCCACCTACCGCGCCGACGACATCCACCGGCGCCACCCGCTGCGCCCGCTGCTCGCCGAGCTCGACCGGCTGCGCACGGTGCGCCGCGTCGACGTGGGCCGGCTCACGCGGGACGAGGTGGGACGGCAGATGGCCGGGATCCTCGCCACCGAGCCCGCCCCGAAGCTGGTCGACGACGTCTTCGAGCGCTCCGACGGCAACGCCTTCTTCGTCGAGGAGCTCGCCGTCGCCTCGCACGGCAACAGCTGCGCGGCGCTCAGCGACTCGCTGCGGGACCTGCTCCTCGTACGCGTCGAGGAGCTGCCCGAGGAGACCCAGCGGGTGTCGCGGATCGTCGCCGAGGGCGGCTCGACCGTCGAGTACGACCTGCTCGCCGAGGTCGCCGGGCTCGGCGAGGACGAGCTGATCGACGCGCTGCGGGCCGCCGTCGGCGCCAACATCCTGATCGCGTCGCCCGACGGCGGCGGCTACCGCTTCCGGCACTCCCTGGTGCGCGAGGCCGTCGGCGACGACCTGCTGCCCGGCGAGCGCGCCCGCATCAACCGCCGCTTCGCCACCGCCCTCGAAGCCGACCCCGCGCTCGTCGCCGCCGACCAGCGCGCGACCCGCCTGGCCGGCTACTGGTACCACGCGCACGACGCCGCGAAGGCCCTGCCCGCCGTCCTGAACGCCTCCGTCGAGGCCCGCCGCCGCCACGCCTACTCGGAGCAACTCTGGCTCCTGGAGCGGGCGATGGAGCTGTGGGACGGCGCCCCCGACGACGTCCGCGTCCTGCTGCGCCCCGTCGACTACGCCGAGGTCTACCCGCCCTGCGGCTGCGACCCCGCCACCACCCCGCTGCGCTATCTGGACCTGATGGCCGAGGCCGCCGTCGCGGGCCGCCTGTGCGGCGAGCGCGAACGCGCCCTGAAGATAACCAAGCGGGCCCTGCGCCTCCTGGAGGACGACCCGGATCCGCAGCGCGCCGCGTGGTTCTGGGTGCAGCGCTCCCGGCTCGTGCAGAGCCTCGCCCGCGGCGACGGCTGGAAGGAGCTCGCCACCGCGCAGGACCTGGTCCGCGGCCTTCCCCCCTCCGAGGTGCACGCCGAGGTGCTGTCCGCGGTCGCCGGCTGGTCGGCGCTGCACGAGCCGGGCCCCGACGCCTTCACCGCCGCCGAACAGGCCGTGGAGTACGCCCGCATGGTCGGCGCCCAGGAGATCGAGCTGAACGGCCGCCTCACCCTGGGCAGCCTGATGGTCGACGCGGGCGACATCGACGGCGGGCTCGCCGAGCTGTACGCCGTCAGGGACCGGGTCGTCGCCGACACCATCGTCGGCGTGCTCTGCCGCAGCTACATCAACCTGCCCTCGATCCTCGAAGGCATCGGCCGCCACCGCGAGGCCGTCACCCTCCTCGACGAGGGCATCGAGCTCGCCCAGCGGTACGGCATGCGCGAGTCCGAGGCCTGGATGTGGTCCAACCGCTCCGAGACCCAGTACGCCCTCGGCCGCTGGGACGAGGCCCTGGACTCCGCCCGCCGCGCGGTCCTCAGCGCCAAGCCGCGCGGCGGCGCCTGCACCCGCCTCGCCTACTGCGCGCTCGCCCGCGGCGACTTCGCCGAGGCCGCCCACCAACTCGCCGAGGCCCGCAAGCACTTCGGCACGCACGACTACATGCCGCAGAACACCCTGCCCCTCGCCCGCATCGCCGTCGGCCTCGCCGGGGGCGAGGGCCGCATCCTCGACGCCCGCGCCGAGCTCGACCAGGCCGTCGGGTCCGGCCTTCCGCCGGGCACCCAGCGGTACGGCTGGCCGCTGCTCCTCGCCGCCGCCACCGCCGAGTCCGACGCCCACGGCGTCGCGATCGCCGAGGCGGGCCGCGAGGCGTCCGTGCACCGCATCCGCACCACCGCCAAGTCCCTCGCCACCAACGTGCCGGTCTGGCAGGCGTACGCCCTCTGGGTCCGCGCCGAACTGCAGCGCGCCGAGGGCCGCACCAACCCCGACGACTGGCTGGAGGTCCTCACCGAGATCGCCCCGCTGGAGCGGCCCTACGACCTCGCCCGGGTCCGCTACCGCCTGGCGGAGGCGCTGCTCACGGCCGGGACCTCCGGCTCGCGGCCCGCGTCCGCGACCGGCGGCGGCGACGCCGACCGGGACCGGGCCACCGAACTCCTGCGCCAGGCGGGCGCCGTCGCCGAGCACCTGGGCGCCCGGCCCCTCGCCGACGCCGTCGCCCGGCTCGCCCAGCGCGCCCGGCTCTCCCTGACCGGGGCGCCGACGCCCGCGCCCGCCGACCCGGCCGAGGAACTGGGCCTGACCACCCGCGAGCGGGACGTCCTGCGCCTGGTCACCGCGGGCCGCAGCAACCGCCAGATCGCCGAGGAGCTCTTCATCTCCCCGAAGACGGCCAGCGTCCACGTCTCCAACATCCTCGCGAAGCTCGGCGTCGCGGGCCGCGGCGAGGCGGCGGCACTGGCCCACCGGCTCCGGCTCTTCCCCGGCGCCGAGCAGGAGGAACGGGCCGCGGGGTGACCGCCCCGGCTCGTTTCCGGGGCGCTCGCTTACGCTGGAGAGCGGAACCTCGGTCGGCTCTCGGGAGGCGCAGTGTTCAACGTGTTCGAGCAGCTCTTCGCGCCTGGCCGCAAGCACACGGACGACGAGAACAAGCGGCTGGAGCTGACGCGCGTGGACGTGGACGACGGGGACCCCGGGCGTGGGCCGATCGACCTCGCCTCCGGCAAGGTGGTGGTGCGCGTCCCGCAGCAGACGTCCTCGGAGCCGGACGCGGAGCCGCCAGCCGACACCCCCTGACCCCTGCCCTCCAATCCCTGCTTCGCTACTTCACCTCACCTCACCTCACCTCACCTCACCTCACTTAACCTCCACCTCCAGGATCTTGTCGTCGCCCTTCTCGGGCGTCCCTCTGGAGTCCGTCTCGCTCGTCACCAGCCACAGCTTGTCGCCGCCCGCCGCGAGCACCGTGCGCAGGCGGCCGTGCTCCTCCGTGAGGAACGCCTCGGGCTCCGGCTCGCCCGTCGTGCCGCGCACCGGGATCCGCCACAGCCGCTGTCCCCGCAGGCCCGCCATCCAGACCGAGCCCTCGGCGTAGGCGACACCGCTCGGCGAGGCCTCGGACGTCTTCCACTGGGCCACCGGGTCGTGGAAGCCCTTGTCCGCGCCGCCCTCGCCCTCGACGTCCGGCCAGCCGTAGTTGTCGCCGGCCTTGATCTCGTTCAGCTCGTCCCAGGTGTTCTGGCCGAACTCGGAGGCCCACAGGCGCTTCCGCTCGTCCCAGGCCAGGCCCTGCACGTTCCGGTGGCCGTACGAATACACCGGGGAGTCGCCGAACGGGTTGCCCGGGGCGGGCTCGCCGTCCGGGGTCAGGCGGAGGATCTTGCCGCCCAGGGACTTCTTGTCCTGGGCGAGGCCCGTGTCGCCGGTCTCGCCCGTGCCCGCGTACAGCATCTTGTCCGGGCCGAAGGCGATCCGGCCGCCGTTGTGGATCATGCCCTTCGGGATGCCCTTGAGCACCGTGTCCGGAGCGCCGAGCTGTTGGCCCGCGGGCTTCTTCTCGTCGTACAGCATGCGGGCGATGCGGTTGTCCGACTCCGTCGTGAAGTACGCGTACACGAAGTGGTCGGAGGCGAACTCGGGGGAGAGCGCGAGGCCCATCAGGCCGCCTTCGCCACCCGACGCCACCCCGGGCACCGAACCGACCTCCGTCTTCTTTCCCGTCCCGCCGTCGACGCGGGTGAGGGTGCCCTCGTCGCGGGACGACACCAGGAGGTCGCCGCCGGGCAGCGCGGCGAGCCCCCAGGGCGACTTCAGGTCCGTGGCGAGCGTCTTGGTGACCCTGGCCGAGCCCTTCTCCGGTGGCGGCTCGGCGCCGTCCCCCGATCCCGACGCGCTGGGTCCCGACGCGTGCGATGTCGTGTTCCCCTCGGACGGGCCGTCGCCGTCGTCCGACGAGCACGCGGTGGCGAGCAGCAGGGCGGCGGTGGCCAACGTGGCCAGCGCGGCGGGGCGTTGAGGTCTCAGCACGATCAGGTTCCCTTCGACGCGGCACTCCTACCGTTCATACACCGCTCACGCCTCCTGGGTTCCCACGACCCTGCCGGGGGCTCCCCACTGCATCCATTAGCGCGCTCCGCGCGCGGGCGCCCCTTC
>NZ_JBHYJH010000326.1:0-5255 GCF_042740445.1 Streptomyces sp. NPDC059003
GCACCATCATCCAAGCCAACCACACGCTGTTGACCTGCGACCATTCAGGATGAAAAAGCGTCAGGACGCGAAGCGTTCACTCACATCGGTGTTTCTCAGTGATTCACCGTACACGCGTGATCAGGTACGGCTACAGTCTGGGGTTATCAGGGCGTACCAACAGACTGAACTGAGGAGACACGCAGCGTGAGCGGAGTCGTACAGAAACTGAGCGAACGGACCTGGCCCGGGTTTGAGGAGTTTAAAACATACTTTATGTCCTGTTCAGGTGCCTTCCCGCAGCCTCCGAATATCCACGTCCAGGGCGACATGATCGCATTCGGCGCCGACACTTCCGACATTGCAGAGCTGGACAAGTGTATGAACAGTAACGTTTTCCGATTGATGTGGAACCTACTACCGGCCGGGATGGACATTGTTGCCGCCTGCAGCCAGCTGTACGCGCTCAAGAACAGGAAGCTGATGGGGCTGGATGGGCTGAGCGGCACTTACATGTTACGGATCAAGACCTGTCAACGGGTGAAGGAGTACCAGGAAGAACAGGAACACATCCAGGAGCATCAAGTGCGACGCTATGAATCAGTGCAAAGCAGCTATTGCCCCGCCCAGTTCACCGTCTGCCTGTAGCCAAGTCCGGGTGTGTTCTGACGTGCTCGGTTGAGCGTGATGGTGATCTCATGCTGGGATGGCCTGTATGCGGTATCCCGATGGGGGTAGCCTGACCGGGAAGCGGCTGGCTGCGCCGGACATGAACCGGCGGAAGGCGCCTGGGCGAACCTGAAGAACAACCTGGGCAAACTCGCCGCCTGCACCGTCGACGCCCTCGCCAGCCTGGCCCGCACCCGGCTCCAGGCGGTTGCCCAACGGCAGTCCTGTGCGCCGGGGCTTGTCCCGCCCCTTCCGGCGTGGTGCCCGAGGCTCGGCCGTGCCGGTCCCGTCCGGGGGCCGAATCTGTCCGGCAAGCCATTCCTGTACATACTCGCGCAGCCCACCGTTGTCCGCGTGCAAGAGGTCACCGCGCAGCGGGCTCGCACCACCATGAGCAATAGCCGAAAGGAATGGTGGCCGTCGGGTGGGCTGCCGTTGCCGCTCCCTCACGAGGTCTCCAACAGCAAGGAAAGACAAAGGCATCCCTCAAGTCCCCGAAGACTACCGCTGGCCGGGAGCCACGCACCGCTCTAACATTCAGACATCAACGGCCTGGACCTGAACAGGCGTTACGACTCCCTCCTCGAACAGCCCGGGAAGGCCAACGCGCCGCCCCGGAACCGCTCCGACAGCATCAGGACGAGTGAGCTACGGCTCACGAGATAACCAGTGCAGGTGAAACGCGTGGCAGACTTCGAAGCAGTAGATCATCTATGGGTCTATGACAGCTACACCAACAAGAGGCTGGAGGCCGACATCAGGCCGATCCTGTCAAGCGGCCGTTCCAAACTCACTCCGAAGGTGAGGATTACTTCGAAGTACTGGCTGTTCGGGGTTGATGACGAGGGCTGGCGCGAGGCAGAGGAAAGTGGGCTTAGGATGTACGTGCAGCTTTCGAGTCCTGGTGGCAAAAGGTACAGGGGCATCATCAAACATAGCATTGAACCGCATGCAGTAATCGAAGGAGTGGCCGACTGGAATGTTGCTCATGAAATCGGGATCTGGGTGTTTAGGTTCTTGTCTGCTGACCCTAATGGCGGGCCCATTCGGAGTCATGTCACTGTCAAAGGTGGAAACTTGGGTCAATCTCACGCACAGTTGAACGTCCCAGACAGCGAGAGAACCGTCACCGTACTCTGAGCAGTGAGGTTTTTTCAACAGTCACCCACCTCTAGAATCAATCCCGGGCAGGGGCAGTCGCAAGGAGTCCAAGTTTCGACCGTGTTAATCATCCGGACATTTTCTCCCCCATCCATAAACCTGTGCGCTAGATATGCCCGACTTGGAGACATTGCGCCGCGCCGAACCGTTCCGACGCCGGGATCCCTTACCGATAGTTCGTAACCTGGCGGTAGAGACCAAGGGGTCTGCCAGCTGTGACCGCGTTGAGGAGGGCTTGGAGCTCGAGTGGTGGGTCCTTGTCGGTCCATGCCTGCCACCAGCGATGCAGGGCGTTGGCCGGGGTGAGCCAGGCATGTACGGCCCGTAATGCCTTGGGATAGCAGGGCAGTTGGGGCTGGTGGGGTGTGCCGGTTCCCCCTCTCTGGCCCGTCGTCGGGACAGGGATCCAGTGCCGTCGCGTCCAATGCCCCGGGTGGGGCGAACCACTGGTCCCAGCAGAACGTGAACGCGCAGTTCACCAGTGTCTGGTGGCGCTGGATCGCGATCTCGGAGCGGACCTGGAAGGGGGTCCAGCTGAGTTCGTCCTTGATCTGCTTGTAGCTCTGCTCGATCCAGGGCCGCAGCCGTAGAGGTGCACGATCTCGGCGAGGCCGGCTGGCGGGTGCCTACTGTCGGTGGCGTGCGGGGCGTCGGGGTGAGGCAGGTTGGTGGCCAGATACCAAGTCGCCTTCTCAGGCAAGGTGCCCGGGTCGGTGGTGGCCACGACCAGGCGGCATGGACTGTGCGGGCCGTAGCCGCCGAGGGTGGCGTCGGCGGCGGCCCACCAGGTCTCGGTGTGCCCGTCCCGGCACCGACGTTCAACCTGTCCAGTCGCCGGGATGGTCGGGGTCGGTCCCGGCCAGGGTGCGGGCGGCATCGATGGGCGTGTGTGGCTCATCGACGCGGGCCCAGGTCCCACGGTGTCGTTTGAGCGCCACCACGTAAGGAAGATCAGCGTCACGCAGAACGAAGTACCAGTAGTCGCTGACCGAGTAGGCACAGTCGGCCACCACAGCCCGGCAGGCGAAGCCCGCCGCCTTGCCCCGTGCGGCGAGCGCGGCGGAGATCTGCGGCTTGGTCTGGAAGCCCGGGTCGGCTCGGCCGCGGCGGAAGTGGTGGGCGGGGGTGTACGGCTGCGCGTGCAACGGGTAGTACACCCGCCCATCGGTCCACACCGTGGTGACCGTGACGATGCCGTTGTCGGTCTTGCCCAGCCGGCCCAGCCACTGCTGGCCCACGTGCGCGGTGGCAGTACCGTCCTTGCGGTCCCCGGAGTCGTCGATGACGATCCCCCCGCCCTTGTGCGGCGCGGTTTGCTCGTGCATCCGCAGCAGCTCAAGCCGCAGGTCGTTGACCCGGTCGGCGTTCCAGGCGGCTTCGGACAAGAAGAACTGCAGCCGCTGCACCACCGGGCCACCAGCCCCGATTGCCGACTCTGCCCCGGCCAGACATGTGATCGTCTTGTTCCGGTCCCGCGGCGCGAGCAGTCCCGTGAGCACTCGCGAAACCCCCGCCGCTGAGCCAGATTGGCGAACACGTTGTCGAACCGAGCTACGTAGTGCTCCAGCGGACCCGGGGGCGGGCACGGCTGACCCCCAAGGAGCAGGAAAGCGGGAGCGGGTGCGTCTTAGACTTTGTCCTATGTGGTGAGGCGGGCGAGCCGCTTGTAGCAGCAGAGGGCGGCGACGAGGCCGAGGAAGGCCAGGTAGTTGCGGGGGTTGTGTTCAGCGGGGGCTGAGGCGGCGGTAGCCGGTCAGCCAGGACACAGTCCACTCGGTCACCCATCTGCGACGCCCTAATCGTTCGCTGGATTCGACGCCCTTGCGTGCGACACGGACGCCCGATGTGTTTGCCCCAGAGTCATCGCCGCAGGTGGGAGACGTCGTAGGCCTTGTCCGCATGGAGACGTTCGGGCTTGAAACAGCGGCCGCGATGCGGGTCGTGTTGCGTTTGGAGTCCCGCCACCATCGGCTTCAGCCCTTCGCTGTCGTGGACGTTCGCTGCGGAGATCCCGACGACCAGGGGCAGTCCGTTCGCGTCCGACAGGATGTGCATCTTGGTACCCGGCTTGCGCCGGTCCACGGGGCTCGGGCCTTTAGCGCGGGCGTGGGCGGTGTCGAGCACGACACGGGTGATGTCGATGAGACCGGCGTCATCGAGCTGGTGGAGCACGGCCTCGTGCAGCCGGCCCCGGACTCCGGCTCTGGACCAGATCAGAAACCGCCGATGAGCAGTCGACTTCGAGATCCCAAATCAGGGCGGCAGCTGCCGCCAGGCGCATCCGCTGACCAGCACATAGATGATCGCGGCGAACAGCGTCTCATCAGGTGTATCCGGCGTCCCGCCGCCCTGCGGACGCACTCTCGACGCCGGGAGCAACGGCCTCGCGATCTCCCACAGCCCGTCCGGAACAATCCAACTCCACGTCCCCTGCCCCATGGTGCAGTACTACTCCGCCTCACCACATAGGACAACGTCTAAGAGTTCGGACAGCCACCCGGCGAACCCCCGCAGTTCACGCTCCTGCGGGAGAGTGCGGTCCTGCTTCAGGAACCGGCCGACCTTGCGCCGGTAGTCCAGCACGGCGTCGAAGACCTTGCCCGGGGGCTTCAGGGAGTACGCGCGATTGAACTCGGTGACCGCGAGGTCGAGGGTGCCGGAGCCGAGCGAGGTCGCCTCGGCCTGCCGGGTGAACTCCATGGCTTCGGCGGCGGCCTCTTCCAGGATCTGTGCTGCGGTGGCCGGGGCCACCATGGCCAGTCCGGCGAGCTTCACCGCGTCGCGACGCTTCGTCTCCTCCACCTCCCCCCCCGTCAACCGGGCTGGTTCCGCTGGCACTTGCCCGCCCTGCAGGGAGGGTCGCACTCGCGTCGCTGCCGTTCCAAAG
Source organism: Streptomyces sp. NPDC059003 (assembly GCF_042740445.1). NCBI lineage: Bacteria > Bacillati > Actinomycetota > Actinomycetes > Kitasatosporales > Streptomycetaceae > Streptomyces > Streptomyces sp. NPDC059003. The sequence continues at coordinate 4,697 of NZ_JBHYJH010000326.1, forward strand.
TGGATCAGAATCCTGGGGCGAGTAGTCGGGGGCGAAACCCAACGAGACCGGGTTGGTGGCGAACAGACGGCACAAGAGGTCCTGATAGTCGGGGCTGGGCGGGTGACCGGCTTCCCAGTCCTTCCACGAACGCTCGGACAGCCCGACCTTCGGCAGTCCTTCGGATTCGACGAGGCGGGGGCGGCGGTCACGGCCTGGGCGACGGTCCAGCCCGTCGCCAGGCGGCGGCACTTGAGGAGACAGTGACCGCAGTGGCCATAGATCTCGGCAGCGATCATCGCGACCACGAGGATCGGCACGGGGTCGGGGGATCCGGCCTGGCCGAGTAGGCGTTCGCGCAGAGCCCGGCCGCAGGAGACGTCGTGGACCGGCTTGGATCGCCTCGCTGCTGCGGCTCTCACGGGAACCCTCCCACGGGGGCGCACGCTGGCGGCGCCGGTTGCGCCGCCGGTGCTGACTGAAGATTGTTTGCCTGCCACACCGGAAGGTCCCCCCCCCGCCGTCGGGGCGGCCGGTGCGGCCAGTTGGGGGGGGGCCCGAGGGGGTCGGTGAGGGGGAC
>NZ_JBHYJH010000327.1:0-5232 GCF_042740445.1 Streptomyces sp. NPDC059003
GGTCCGGGCAGACCTCCGGCGTCTGGGGCGGCAAGGGCGAGAACGAGCTGGCGGCCCGAGCCGCTAGCATCGGCCAGCACCAGGCGGGCGCCTGCCCGACCCCCAGGCCAGGGAGCGAATCGTGCTGATCACCCACGACACCCGGTGTGCGCTCGACGCCGTGGTCGATCTGGTGAACTCCGCGCCAGACGAAGAGAACGGCGGCAGTGCCGAAGGGCTCGCGGACGTAGCGGCCCTGAGCGAGTTCGTAGCGAGCCACGCGATCAGTGACGTGGGGACGCTCTCGGAGCGGGACCTGGCGGGGGTGCACCACATCCGGGGCCGGTTCGCCGAGGTCTTCGCGGCCACCGATCCGCACCGCGCGGCGACCCTGCTCAACGAGCTCGTCGCCGCGGCGGGCACCACGCCGCGCCTCACGGACCACGACGGCTACGACTGGCACGTGCACTACTTCGCGCCCGGCGCGTCCGTCGCCGACCACCTGGCCGCCGACTGCGGGATGGCGCTCGCCTTCTTCGTCGTCGCGGGCGAGCAGGAGCGGCTGCGCCGCTGCGAGGCGCCGGACTGCCGGCGCGCCTTCATCGACCTCTCCCGGAACCGCTCGCGCCGCTACTGCGACAGCCGCACCTGCGGGAACCGTCTGCACGTCGCCGCCTACCGGGCCCGGCGCCGGGAGGCGGCGGGCCTGGAGCAGGAGGGGCCGCGGCAGCAAGGGGCGCGGCAGGAAGGCCCGCGACAGGAAGCGCGGCGGCAGGAGGCACTACAGCAGGAAAAGGTCGTGCAGTGAGGCCATGAGCAGCAGGCAGCCGATCACCGCCAGGAAGATCATCAGCGGGGGCTGGGAGAGGGCGAAGAGGCAGCCTCGCGGTTCGTCGGCGGTTCCGTGCCCGTCAGGCCGGGCGGGGTCGCTCTGTGTGGTGGTGTCGAGCATCTCGCCGCGATGATGTCGCAGCGCCCACCGCGCGGGCCGCCAACACGCCCGGGTCCGTTGGGAGTTCGCCGCATTCCGTGACCTTGAAGGGCCCGCCGCCCGCACCTGCGAACGGCATCCGTGGATACGCTCGAAATCACTCCTGGATCATGGCCCCGTCGGCCCCTCCGGGATCAGATGCCGTGCTTCTTCAGGATGGCCTCGATGTCACTGAAGTCCTCCCCCGGCGCCGCCTTCTTCTGCTGCTTGGCCGCGGGCCTGACCGCCTGGCCGAGGGAGGGCGCCGACGCGGCCGGGGCGACCGCCTCGCGCTGGGCGGCCTTCTCGGCGGCCCTGCGCTCCTTGCGGGTGCCGCCGGAGCGGCGCTCCACCGAGCGGGTCGCCAGGAACAGCAGCCAGGCCGCGCCGAGCACGCCGAAGCCCGCCCAGGCCACCGGGCTGAAGGCCGTCTCGGCCGCCCACTCGACGGCTCCGGTCATGACCAGGCCCAGGGGCACCAGGGAGTAGGCCGCGAGGCGCGCCGCGGCGAGGAATCGCTTGCGATACGCCATGACGGCGGCAATGCCCAGGCCTGCCGCGGCTACGGCGGAGCAGATGGTCTCGGCAATCATCCCGGTCCTCCAGGCCCGCGGGCGCGGTTCGATGGCGCATGTCTCCCCTCCATCCTGCACCGACGGGGCCGCGATGAGCCACGGCCCCGGGGGGAGATCAGGGAGATATCCGGGTCACCCGTCCTCCCCAGGTGCCGGTCCCGATTGGGTCGGCTTCCCGCAGGCTGGGAGACTGTGCGCATGAACGACTCCTCCACCTCCGGCCCCACCGGCCCCGTCGTCGTCGACCTCTGGTGCGAGCTGCAGTGCCCCGACTGCCGCACCGCCCTCGACGACGTCCGCGCCCTGCGGGCCCGCTACGGCGACCGCGTCGAGCTGCGCCTGCGCCACTTCCCGCTCGAGAAGCACAAGCACGCCTTCGCCGCCGCGCAGGCCGCCGAGGAGGCCCTGGAGCAGGGCAAGGGCTGGGAGTACGTCGAGGCGGTCCTGGCCCGCGTCGAGGACCTCGACCGCAAGGGCGAGCCCGTCCTGGTGGAGGTCGCGGCGGAACTCGGCCTGGACGCCGAGGAGTTCGACACCGCCCTGGTGGACGGCCGGCACATCCTGATCGTCGACGCCGACCAGGCCGAGGGCAAGGCGATCGGGGTCACCGGGACGCCCACGTACGTCGTCGGCGGTGAGCGCCTCGACGGCGGCAAGAGCCAGGACGGGCTGCGCGAGCGCGTCGAGGAGATCACCGACCGCCTGCTCGCACAGGGCTAGCCGGGCCCCGGGCCGGGGGCGGGCGCGGTCAGAGCAGCTGCTTGTACACGTAGTGCGTGACCGGTTCGTAGCCGAGCGACTCGTACAGGCGCAGGGCCGGGGTGTTGCCCGCGAAGACGTTCAGGCCGATGCGGGTCTTGCCCGCCGCCAGGGCCTGGGCCTCCGCGAAGAGCATCAGGGTGCGCCCGTGCCCCCGGCCGCGGAACGGCTCCATGGTCTCGATGTCGTAGACGTAGGCGTCGTCGTCCCGCTCCGCCAGCCACAGCGCGCCCACCTGGTCGCCGTCGTGGAGCAGGACGCTCAGCCGCGCCCCGGGCGTGGCGATCCCGTCCGGGAGCAGGCGGTCGTAGTCCCGTTCGGCCTTGGCGCGCGCCTCGGCCTCGGGCACGCCGCGCTGGATCGACTCCTTGGCGTACTCCTCCTTGGCGCGCGCCACCCACACCACGTACTCGTCCCGCGTCATGGCCCGCGCCCGGGCGCCGTCCGGCAGCGCGGGCGGACGGAGGGGCAGCTGCTTGGCCATGTTGCGGTTGCGCTCCACGTAGCCGAGCGCGGTCGCCAGGTGCAGGGCGCCGGGGGCGGTCGCGGGCACGGCCGCCTCGATGCGGGTGCAGCCCCAGCCGCGCAGCACTTCCTCGGCGGCGAGGGCCGCCACGGTGGCGCGGCCGCGCCCGCGGTCCGGCTCGTCGATGCGCAGGTCAAGGATCTCGGCCACCCGAGGTCCCGCGGCGCCTCGGGTGCCCAGCTGTATCCGGCCGACGGGGCGGCTGTTCACGCACACGTCGTAGGTGCGCGACTTCGCGCCGTCGGTACTCTGCTGGAGCGGCCCGGTCGGCCGCAGGGTCGTGGTCATCACGGGAGTTGTACCCGCCCCACGGCCCCACGTCATCCGATTTCCACGCCGTATGCGGCGCCCTACGGGTCGAGGTCGTCCGCCGCGCGCTCGTCGAAGACGCGCATCGCCTTGACCGTCACCGGGCCCGGTGCGCCCGGCAGTTCGCGGCCGTCGATCCGGTGCACGGCCTGGACGTCGCGCAGCGTCGAGGTGAGGAAGACCTCGTCGGCGCGGTCGAGGACGTCGAGCGGCAGCTCCGTCTCCCGGGCGCCGGTCCACTCGACGGCCAGCGCGCGCGTGATGCCCGCCAGGCACCCGGAGGACACCGGAGGCGTGTGGATCTCGCCGTCGAGCACGACGAAGACGTTCGACCCGGTGCCCTCGCACAGCTGCCCCACCGTGTTGGCGAACAGCGCCTCGCTCGCGCCCTGCGCGGTGGCGCGGGCGAGGGCGACGACGTTCTCCGCGTACGAGGTGGTCTTCAGGCCGGTGAGGGCGCCGCGTTCGTTGCGGGTCCACGGGACCGTGATCACGGCCGTGGAGTCGGGCCTGCGCGGGGCCTCGCCGAGGGCGACGACGAGGGTCGGGCCCTGGTCGCCGCGGTCGGAGCCGAGCGGCGAGAGGCCGCCGGTGTACGTGATGCGCATGCGCCCGAGGGCCATGGGGTTGGCGTCGAGGACGGCGGCGCAGGCGCGGCGGACCTCGTCCAGGTCCGGCTCGGGCAGGCCGAGGCCGCGCGCGGAGCGGGCGAGCCGGTCGAGGTGGCGGGTGAGCGCGAAGGGCCGTCCGGCGACCGCCTTCACCGTCTCGAAGATGCCGTCGCCGACGGTGAGTCCGTGGTCGAGGACGGAGACGCGCGCGGAATCGTGATCCCGCAGGCCGCCGTTGAGCCATATCTTCACGTGGGGGTTCCTCCAGTGTTCTCGTACGTGCCCGACGCCACCGCCAGGAGGCGCTCGGCCTTGAGCTCGGTCTCGCGCCACTCGCCCTCGGGGTCCGAGCCCCAGGTGATGCCCGCTCCCGTGCCGAACCGCAGGACGCCCTCGTCCCGGTCGAGCCAGAACGTGCGGATGCCGACGGCGAGCTCGCCGGTGCCCCGGTCGGCATCGACCCAGCCGACGCCGCCGCAGTAGGGGCCGCGGGGCGCCGTCTCCAGGGCGTCGATGATCCGCAGGGCGCTGGACTTGGGGGCACCGGTGACGGAGCCGGGCGGGAAGGCCGCCGCGAGCAGCTCCGGCCAGCCCGCGCCGGGGCGCAGCTCGCCGCGGACGGTCGACACGAGGTGGACGAGGCCGGGGTGCTTCTCGACGGCGCACAGGTCGGGCACGGTCACGGTGCCGGTCGCGCAGACCCGTCCGAGGTCGTTGCGGACGAGGTCGACGATCATGACGTTCTCGGCGTAGTCCTTGTCCAGGAGGTCCGCCTCGGTCCTTCCGGTGCCCTTGATGGGCCCGGACTCGACGACGCCGCCCTCTCGGCGCAGGAACAGCTCGGGGGACGCGGTGGCGACCTCCACGCCGTGCGCGGGCAGGCGGATCGTTCCGGCGTACGGAGCGGGGTTCCCGCGGGCGAGGAGGGCGGTCAGGGCGTCGATGTCGGCGCCATCGGGGACGGGCGCGGACAGGACGCGGCAGAGGTTGGCCTGGTAGACGTCGCCGGCCGCGATGTGGGCCCGTATGCGACGCACGCCGTCCGTGTACGCGGCGCGGTCGAGCGACGACGTCCAGTCACCCGCTGCGGGGCCGCGCCAGGCGCCGGGTACGGGGGCGGGCACCGGGGCCGCGCGCACCTCGCCGAAGCGGGCGCAGACGAGGCGGCCCTCGAAGTCCGCGCAGACGGCCCAGAAGCCGCTGCTGTCCAGGGCGGAAGGGTCGCTGGTCACGTCCCGTAGATCGGTCGCGACAAGGCCGCCGAAGCGTGCCAGAGGAGACAGGTCGTGCACGGCTGCGAGTCTATGACCGGCGTCGTCGCGGTACCCCGGGCCCGCCGACCGGAGGCGACAGGGCAGCACGCTGCGCAAACGCGTTTTTGTACTGGCCCAGGAATCCGCTAGAGTTCAACACGTCGCCGGGACGCGGAAGCGGACCGGGAAAGACAAGCGGACGTAGCTCAGTTGGTAGAGCGCAACCTTGCCAAGGTTGAGGTCGCCAGTT
>NZ_JBHYJH010000328.1:0-4934 GCF_042740445.1 Streptomyces sp. NPDC059003
CGCCGCTCCGCGGCGGGAGCTACCCCGCCCACCCACCCCATTCGCCGCCGACGGCGGGTCACCCCCACCAGGGGCGGTCACCCCACGGACAACTGGAAACGGGCGGGCGGGTGGGAAAGAACCCGCTCAGCCGGCAGGCCGCACGTGGACCACATCCCCCGCCCCCACCGCCTCCCGCCCCCCACCCCCGGTGGCAAGCACCAGCCTCCCGTCCCCGTCAACGGCCACCGCCTCCCCGACGAGCGCCCGCCCCCCGGGCAACTCGGCCCGGACCTCACGCCCGAGCGTGGCGCACCCGGCCGCGTACGTCTCCTGGAGACGGGACGCGGCAGGATCACCCAGGGCGGCACGCCAGTCCCCGTACCAGCTCTCAAGGCTCCGCAGGACGGCCCGGAGCAGCGGGTCACGGTCGGTGGACACGGCGCCCGCGAGGGCGAGGGACCCCGCGCCGGGGACAGGAAGCTCGTCGGCGCGCAGCGTGACGTTGATACCCACACCGATGACGACGCCTCCGACACCCGAGCCACCCCCGGCACCCCCACCCCCACCCCCACTCCCCACCCTCTCCGCCAGAATCCCCCCGGCCTTCCGCTCCTCCCCGTCCACGGTCACCAGGAGGTCGTTGGGCCACTTGAGCGACGTATCGACCCCGGCGGCCCGGGACAGGCCCGTCGCCACCGCGACGCCGGTGAGCAGCGGCAGCCACCCCCACCGCTCCAGCGGCACCTCCTCCGGCTTCAGCAGGACCGAGAAGAAGAGGCCCGAGCGCGGGGGCGCGCTCCAGCGGCGGTCGAGGCGCCCGCGCGCGGCGGTCTGCTCCTCGGCGACGAGGACCGCTCCCTCCGGGAGGGCGTCGGCGCGGGCGGCCAGGTCCGTGTTGGTGGAGCCGGTGACGGGAACCACGTCGAGGGAGCGGTAGAGCCCGCCGTCACGGAGGAGGGCGCGGCGCAGCGCGGTGGCGTTCAGGGGCGGGCGGTCGAGATCGCTCCAGCGGCCCGCCGAGCCGGGGGACGAGCCCTGGGACGGAGCATGGGACGGGCCATGGGATGAGTCATTGGACGGCGTCATGCAAGCCACCCTAGGTGTGGTAAACGCCGCACTGCACAGGCGTATCCACGCCGATACGCTACGAGTCAGTAGCCAGCGCCGTCAGCCGCCACCATCCCCTCTGAGCAGGCAGGGAGCCGCGTCCCGATGTCCGAGTCGCAAGTGCCCAACGAGCCTTCCGCGCAGCCCCAGACGCCCCCCGACCCGGCCCAGGAGCCGACCCGGGACCCGGGCGTCGACATCCATACGACCGCCGGAAAGCTGGCGGATCTGCGGCTGCGCATCGAGGAGGCGAAGCACGCGGGGTCCGCGCGTGCGGTGGAAAAGCAGCACGCCAAGGGGAAGTTGACGGCGCGCGAGCGGATCGAGCTGCTGCTCGACGAGGGCTCGTTCGTGGAGCTCGACGAGTTCGCCCGGCACCGCTCCGTCGACTTCGGCATGGAGCGGAACCGTCCGTACGGAGACGGCGTGGTCACCGGGTACGGCACGGTCGACGGCCGCCCGGTCGCCGTCTTCTCGCAGGACTTCACCGTCCTCGGCGGCTCCCTCGGCGAGGTCTTCGGCCAGAAGATCATGAAGGTCATGGACTTCGCCCTGAAGACGGGCTGTCCGGTCGTCGGCATCAACGACTCGGGCGGCGCCCGCATCCAGGAGGGCGTGATGGCCCTCGGCATGTACGGCGAGATCTTCCGCCGCAACACGCACGCGTCCGGCGTGATCCCGCAGATCAGCCTCGTCGTCGGCCCGTGCGCGGGCGGCGCGGTGTACTCGCCCGCGATCACGGACTTCACGGTCATGGTCGACCAGACCTCGCACATGTTCATCACGGGCCCGGACGTCATCAAGACCGTCACCGGCGAGGACGTCGGCTTCGAGGAGCTGGGCGGCGCCCGCACGCACAACTCGACGTCCGGCGTCGCGCACCACATGGCGGGCGACGAGAAGGACGCGATCGAGTACGTCAAGTCCCTCCTGTCGTACCTGCCGTCGAACAACCTCAGCGAGCCCCCGGTCTTCCCCGAGGAGGCCGACCTGGAGCTGACCGACGAGGACCGCGAGCTCGACGTGCTCGTGCCGGACAGCGCCAACCAGCCGTACGACATGCACACGGTGATCGAGCACGTCCTGGACGACGCGGACTTCTTCGAGACGCAGCCGCTGTTCGCGCCGAACATCCTCACCGGCTTCGGCCGCGTCGAGGGCCACCCGGTGGGCATCGTGGCGAACCAGCCGATGCAGTTCGCGGGCTGCCTCGACATCGACGCGAGCGAGAAGGCGGCGCGCTTCGTGCGCACGTGCGACGCGTTCAACGTCCCGGTCGTCACGTTCGTCGACGTCCCCGGCTTCCTGCCGGGCGTCGAGCAGGAGCACACGGGCATCATCCGCCGCGGCGCCAAGCTGATCTACGCGTACGCGGAGGCGACGGTCCCGCTGATCACGGTGATCACGCGCAAGGCGTTCGGCGGCGCGTACGACGTGATGGGCTCCAAGCACCTGGGCGCCGACCTCAACCTGGCCTGGCCGACCGCGCAGATCGCGGTGATGGGCGCGCAGGGCGCGGTGAACATCCTGCACCGCCGCACGATCGCCGCCGCCGAGGACCAGGAGGCCACGCGCGAGCGCCTCATCCAGGAGTACGAGGACACGCTCCTGAACCCGTACACGGCCGCCGAGCGCGGCTACGTCGACGCCGTGATCATGCCGTCGGAGACCCGCTCCCACCTCGTCCGCGGCCTGCGTCAGCTGCGCACGAAGCGGGAGTCGCTGCCTCCGAAGAAGCACGGCAACATCCCGCTGTAGCCCGGCCGCGCACGCCTGTGTCCCGACCCCCGAGGAGTCCATTCGTGATCAAGGTCGTACGAGGCAACCCGACCCCCGAGGAGCTGGCCGCCGCCCTGGCGGTGGTCCAGGCGCGCGCCGCGGCGGTCGCGAACGCGCCGTCCGGCGCGCCGGAGCCCCCGGACGCGTGGGCGGACCCGGCACGGGTGGCCCGTAAGCGGCTGCCCCGGCCGGGGCCCGCGGCGTGGGGCCGCACGTACTGGCCCGTGTGACCGGCGCCCGGCCCGCGTGACGGGCGCCGGGGCGCGCGGACGCGCTCCCCGGCCCCGTCTCAGCGCCCGAGCACGGACCCGAACCGCTTGTTCTGGTACGTGAGCCCGAACGCCTTCTCGCTGATCGAGTACGCCCCGGCGGCGGTGACCCCGTCCGCCGCGCCGCGCAGCACCCAGGCGGAGCCGTCGTCCCACCGGGCGCCGGGGAACACGTCCTCGCCGGACGCGGCCACGACGACCTCGGCCCTGCCGTCGCCGTCGGTGTCGGTGCCGCGCGCCTGGACCGCGGAGCCGAAGCGGTCGGCGTCCTCGGCCGCGCCCGGCACGCCCGCCGTGCTCTGGCTCAGGACCTGCGCGCCCGTGCCGGTGAGGCCGGAGGCGGAGCCCTTGAGCAGGTACACGGCCCCGGAGTCGGGCGCGTCGGCGTCCTCGCCGGGCGCGCCCACGGCGACGTCGGCGTACCCGTCGCCGTCGACGTCACCGACGGACGCGCTCGCGCCGAAGCGGTCGGCGTCCGCGCCGTCGCCCGGGACGCCGGGGCTCTCCTGGTCGAGGACGGTGCCGCCGCCGCTGCCGGGGCCGCGCTTGCCGCCGTAGTAGACGCCGACGGCGCCGCCGTGCGCGGCGTCCTTGTCGGCGATCACGACGTCCGCGTACCCGTCCTTGTTGACGTCGCCCGAGCCCTCCAGGCCCGAGATGGTCGCGGGCAGCGCGGCGGGCGGCCTGGTGAACGTCACGCCGTCGCGGCCGCCCTTCCAGTAGCCGACCCAGCCGCTGTGCTCGTCGGCCTCCATGTTCGCGATGCCCGAGGCAAGGAGGTCGTCGTCGCCGTCGCCGTCGTAGTCCCCGGCGTCCAGGCGCGCGACGACCCGGAAGACGTCGTCGCCGTGGAGGTTCAGGCGCTGCTGCTTCGGGGCGCGGGTGCGGGTGAAGCCGTCGCCGGACAGGCTGACCCCGCCGTAGTACGAGCGCGTGGCCAGCTGCTGCTTGCCGTCGCCGTCGAAGTCGCCGACGACGACCGCGTCGCCGTAGTGCACGTCGAGCCCGGTCTGCGGCGATGACATGCTCAGACCGCCGTGGACGAGCCCGCCCCGGCCGCCCCAGAGCACGGTCATGAGGCCGTCCTCGCCGTTCTCGCCCGACACCCCGACGACGAGGTCGGTGTACCCGTCGCCGTCCAGGTCCCCGGTGTCGTACGCGCTGCCGAACCGGTCGCTCTCCTCCGGCACGCCCGGCACCTTCGCGGACGCCTGGCTGACGAGCTGCTTGCGCCCGCCCGCGACACCGTCCTTCGACCCGTACAGGACGGCCACGTGCCCGGCCTTCTTGACGCCGTTCACGGTGGCGTCGGGGGTGGCGAGGACCACGTCGCCGTATCCGTCGCCGTTGAAGTCGGCGGTGTCCCCGGCGGCCGGGGCGGGGGCCGCGGCGGCCGACCCGGACAGCGGGACCGACAGGCCCGCGGCGGCCAGGGCGGCCGCTGCCGCCGCCGTCACGACACTCTTGCGCATTCTGCGCATATCGCAATGCTCCAATCCCTGGAAGCTACGCGTAGTTGACGCCCGGGCACCACCTGGGGGTTGTACGGCTGAACGGAAGGACTTGAGTACCCGTACTCAGGCGCCCCGGCCCCCCGACGCGGACCATCGAAGCCATGCTGTGGTCCGACCCCGAGAACAACCCGCCCAAGGACATGCGCGACATGCAGGCCAAAATGCGCCGCGCGGGCGTGTTCCTGGCCGCGGCGATGCTGATCGCGATGCTGATCCTGGGCACGCTTTAGCCCGTCCGGCGTTTGAGGACGAGCGCGAAGCGCGGATAAAAGGGGGGTCCAGG
>NZ_JBHYJH010000329.1:0-4911 GCF_042740445.1 Streptomyces sp. NPDC059003
CGGTACGCGGGACGAGTCCTCGTTCTCGCGGCCAGGCCAGGTGGTCGACGGGGAACTACGCCTTGCCGGCGCGGAGTTTGACCGGTCGGCGCCGCCGCGGACCTCGCCGGGAGCCAGTAAGCCTCTTTCATCCTGAGTAGTCGCAGGTCATGGGGGTATGGATGGTTTGGACAGTACAGCTGATACGTCGGATTGAGCAGCGGGTGCGTCGCAAGATGCGCCAGGTTTTGAGCTGTGCGAAGGTGCGTTCGCCGGGGTCGCGCAGACATGCGTGCTCGCGGTCGTACTGCTGGTAGTAGGCGGATTGTTCGCGGTGGTGTTTGTAGGGGGTGTGCACGGTTGAGTAGGCTCCCTGGTGGCGCGGCCCGGTGGGGATGAGGGCGTTGTCAACGATGACGAAGTCCCCTTCACCCAGCCTTGCCAGGGCTTCCCGCAGGCCCGGCGCCCACGAGTCCAGGGCCTCAAGGGTTTCATCGACGTACCGCCATGCCGTCGCCTCCGGCACCCCGAACCCGGCTCCGACCGGCGCGAATTCTCGTTCTTGCGGAGATGGGCCAGAGCGGGCAGGGCCTGCTTGAAGCAACCGAGCCTGCACCAGCGCGAGTTGAGCTCACGTCGGCGACCGTGGATGAGCCACGAGACGTGCTCAACCAGCTCGTGTGGGACGTCGAGCATGGAAGAATACGGAACCAACAGAGCCCCTTGATGCCGGTGTGGAGTGAGATCAACACCGCCAACGACAAGGGGCTCCGCCACGGCACCACACCCCGTCTGACCCAGGGCCTCGGCAAAGTCGTTCAGATGAGGCCGAGCATTGTTAACGGACGGGTCTGGTCGCGGGTGTTGGCGCGTAGGGTTCGGGCGATGTTGGTGGCTCCGGTCAGGCGGCAGGCGCTGGTGGCGAGGTTGCGGAGGGTGGCCATGGCACGGGGGCCGTTGCCGGTGCGGGCCTGGGCGGTCCTCGTCGAAGGTGACGTCCCGGACCCAGTGGCCGCAGGCATAGGCGCCGAGGTGGGCGGGCCGTCCCGGTGCGCCTCCAGGCTGGTGATGCCGTAGACGGTCTCGGTGTGTTTCGGCTGTCCGTCGAGGTGGCGGATGGTGCGGCGGATCCGGAATGCCTGGGCCGCGTGGGGGAAGTGCAGGCCGGCAGGGACGGTGACCACGAGGACGGCACGGTGCTCGCGGCGGCCGTGGCCCCGGGTCCGGCCCGGGACATTGGCCCAGGGTAGCGCGCTGAGCTGGGCGAACAGCCTTGGTCGGCTCTGTTTCACCGTCAGCGCGTAGTCCGCTTCCTTGTCTTCGACGAGGTAGCGAGTGTGTTCGCGCTGGGCGTGCAGGGCGTCCGCGGTGACGACCTTCCCGTTCAGGACCAGCGGGTCGAGCAGCGGCTTGAACCGGGTGATTTCATTTGTCTTCCCGTCGACGCCGACTTGCCAGGACGATGGCACGGTCATGGTCGAGGGCGGCCATCAGATGTACTTGACCGCCGTCGGCGGTGCGGGCGCCGCGTGCTGCCTTGCCGTCCACCGGCGAATTCTCCCGCGCCTGTTCCGCAAGCCAGCCGCATACAGCCTGGTCAAAAGCCTGCCCGTCGATGGACTGCAGGCTCCGGCGAATCGTCGGCTCACTCGGTGCGGTCCACACCCCGCTCGCCGGATGCCGACGAGCGTCGAGGGCCGCAAGCATGTGCTGGGGCAGGTCCGCGGCCCACTCACCGATCGCGGCCAGGGACCTCGCGCCGGCCAGGACGGCGCACGCCGCCATCACCAGCACCACCACGAGCACGTGCCGCACCCCGTGTGATCCAGGGGGATCCGGTATCGCTTCGGACCACTCCCGCAGCCCGCCCGGTGTAGCCCCTCCAACGCGGGATGCCACGATGTCGCACAAGTCGTACAAGCGGGCATGGACGACGTCCCCTTCGATCACGTGAGCCTCAACACCCCACATGATCGCCGACCTCCATGCCTGCCACCTGCACAAACACCCCCACCCCCACGACTTTGCCGGGCTCCTGCCGTCTGCCCTGCCTCTTTCGCTACCCAGAGACAGAATGGAAGAGGATCACTCAACCGATGATCGAAAACATTCCGAACAACCTTTCAGGGCGTAAGGCATTAGCGGGTGTTGATAGATCGCCCTCTTGACAGAACACGGTATTGCATGTCAATCCTTGCACTAAGGAGGACACCCCTATCCCTAGGACGCAGTTTGCCAGGGGGCGAACGAATGCTCGAATTTGGGCTCGAGCGTCAGCCCCCTTGGGCTGCCCACCTTCGGCGACCTGGGCAGCTTTCGACAAGAACTTCAAAACGCAGAGCGACTCGCCACCCCTAAAGATCATCACGCTCAAAATCAAGGTGACGCGCATGCAAGAGTTGGATGAGACCTCCCCAGCAGGCCCCCGTAGCCGATCCCGGGGACGCGTGAAAGATCTCCAATTAGAAAGTCTCACCGAGTATGCACTTGCCGTCCTCTCTGCATGGATAGGGTCGGGGGTAATATATCAGCACCTTCGCTCTCAATTCGGCATCAATCTCGTCTCGGCGCCAGAGTTGAAGGACGATGGAGCGATCGCAGAGTTGGCGGGCCTCATTATCGCCGTGGCGCTGCGAGACCTGCCAGATACCCTGGCACGCTGGAGCCCCATGCGCGGTAGCAGCCTTTCAAGCTTCTTCATTGGGCACTGCCTATTAGTATTCCCAAATGAATATCGGCGCTGGTTGCGGGAGCAGCGTGCTGGGGGGGGTGAGGCCGAGGTTCTGGATGCAATGCCAGACTATGGTGAACTCTGCGCGGATAGTGATCCTGCCCATGTTGTAGCAGTGCGGCTGGAAGCTCGGCAAGTCATGCACCTGGTCAAAAGCCGACAGGTCAGATGCGCATTGCTGATGCAGGCAGTTGGCTTTAGTCAGCGCGAGATTGCATCAGCCCTTAACATGGAGCTCAAACCGCTTGAGATGGCCCTATATCGGGCGCGTAAGAATCTACGCCATTCCCTCTCCGCGGAGGCGGGTCGCTGAGGTTCTCTCAGCGAACCAGTTTCACCCTCATAGCTGCCAGGTGAGGAGGGTGTGAACGGCCTGGACGATGGTGCCGATGGGGCGGGTGGAGCATCTGGCCCGGCGGAGCAGTCGCCAGGACTTCAACTGCGCGAAGGGGCGTTCGCCGGGTGCCCTGAGTCGGGCGTGGTCGCGGTTGTACTGCTGGTAGTGGGCGGGTTGTTCGCGGTGGCGGTAGTAGCGGGTGCGGACGGTGGCGTCGGCGGCGAATGCGGCCGGTTCGGCCTTCCAGACTCGGTAGTGGTAGCTGTTGGAGCCTCCGGCGTCCGCGGTGATCAGCAGCCGTGACGCTTGGGGGTAGTCGTACTGGCCGTGCGCCTGCCACCAGCGTCGGATCGATGAGGCGGCGAATGCGGCGGTGTTGTGGTCGGTTCCGACGTCCCCCAGCCGGTGTTCACGGTCATGTCGTAGATCCCGTACGGAATCACGGACTGAACGTGCGGACCGGCGAAGAATCTGTGGTCCTCGACCTCGACGGGGCTGTCCGGCCGGTCGCCATTCCTGTCCGGGCATCGGCAGCTGCCCGATCTGTTCCTTCTTCTTCACGTCCACGCTGATCACCGGCCCGCCCGCGGCCTGGTGCTGTGTGACCTGCTCATCGATATAGCGGAACTGTGCCTCCCGGTCGGGGTGTTGATCGCCTTCCAGGGTCCTGGCGGTGCCCTGCAGGCTGAATCCGTGCTCCTTGAGCAGTCGGCCCACCGTGGGCGCGGTCACCCGGTGACCTCGCCGGGACAGCTCGACGGCCAGGTGCCGCAGCGACTTCGTCGTCCAGCGTAGCGGCGACATCGGATCACCGCGCTCGTCCGGCTCGACCAGAGCCGTCAGTGCCGGAACCAGCCCAGGGTCGATCGCCTCGGCCCGCATCCGCCCGCCACCAGGGCACCGGACACGTCCCTCGGGGCAGTGGATCGGCCCCGGCGTCGAGTTCGAACACGCCCTTGCAGACCGCTGTCTCGCCGACCTCGGCTATCCGCGCAACCACACCGGTACCTCAGTGCCCGATCAGCCGGGCCTCGGTCACCAGCGCCAGACACCGCTGCCGCTCGTTCAGGTGCGGGAGCAGAACGTCGAACCGCCGCGCCAACTGGGACCGGACCTCGTCGGATATGCACGTACCACATCAACGAACTCGCATCCGCAAAGCAACGCATTGCTTCTTGACGGCTCCAGTGAACTATGCAGGTCTGCACGATCGTTCGGGGGCAGACCATCTCGACCGCGTCCGGCAGACCCTTCAGCCCGTCACAGAGGAGCACGCAGACGTCCTCGACGCCGCAGTTCTTCAGCTCAGTGAAGAACTGGAGCCAGTGCTTGGCGCCCTCGACGCCGTCACCGGCCCAGATGCCGAGGATGTCACGGGTGCCCTCAACGGTGACGGCCATCGCGACGTAGATCGGCCGGTTGGCGATTGCCATCGCGGCTCTTCACGTTGATGGCGTCCAGACCACCGGAGACGCGGTCGAGCAGACGTGACTGCCATTCCGCCGTGCCCTCCATCACCTTGTCAGTGATCGTGGTGATGGTCTGCCTGAACACCTCCGCCCCGTACACCTCGGCCAGATGAGCCGAT
The DNA here is from genome assembly GCF_042740445.1 of Streptomyces sp. NPDC059003. Classification (NCBI taxonomy): domain Bacteria; kingdom Bacillati; phylum Actinomycetota; class Actinomycetes; order Kitasatosporales; family Streptomycetaceae; genus Streptomyces; species Streptomyces sp. NPDC059003. The sequence continues at coordinate 4,636 of NZ_JBHYJH010000329.1, forward strand.
ATCTCCCCGTGCGTGGTGAGGAGGAACTGTAGCCGCTGCACCGCCGGCGAGCCCGCGCCAGCCACCGACTCCGCTCCGGCCAGGCAGGTGATGGTCTTGTTCCGGTCCCACGCTGCGAGCAGCCCCGTCAGGTACTCGCAGAACCCCCGCCGCTGGGCCAGGCTGACGAACAGGTCGTCGAAGCGCGCCGCGTACTCCTCCAGCGGCCCCGGCGCAGGCGGACACGGGCATCGCGCGGTCATCCTCGCCCCCAAGCTTGGCAGACCCCCCCCGGGC
>NZ_JBHYJH010000330.1:0-4900 GCF_042740445.1 Streptomyces sp. NPDC059003
GCTGACCAACGACCGACCTGCCCAACCGTCACGACAAAGACCGTTGCAGTACTAGGGCGAGCTGGAGGCCGAGGACGAGTCCGCACCGGGGGTGTGGACGCTGGACACGCTCACCGCCGCCGCCCGTCGGCTGGGCATCAACATCCGCCGCTCCCGTGTGCGGCGGACCCTCCTGGCAGAGGGCGCCCGCTGGCGCCGCGCCCACTCCTGGGCCCAGAGCCGGGATCCCGAGTTCGTTCCCAAAGGACCCAGGTCATCGGCCTCTACACCGACCCGCCCGAGGGCACCACGGTGATCTGCGCGGACGAACTCGGGCCGGTGATCCCCCGCACGTTCCCGCCGGCGCCGGGCTGGTCGGCGGACGGCCACCGCATCAAGGCACCCCTGGACTACGCGCGGGGGCCGGAGAAGACCTGGGTCTACGGCGGGCTGCGCGTGAGGGACGGCCAGGAGGTCACGATGACCGCCCCGCCCCGCAGTGGCACCCACTGCCAGCGGTTTCTGCAGCTGGTCGAGGATCTCCCACACGCTCATCCCGGTCGGCGTGTGCTGGCTCAACCTGCAGGAGGGCTGGTGGCGCCTGTTCCGCAAGACCGCCCTGGCCAGGCAGCCGTTCACTAACCCCGACGAAATCGACCATGCCACCTGCGTCGCCACCGCCCAGCTCAACAGCCGTGCGAAACCCTGGATCTGGGACGCCAGGCGCCGCCCACCCGGCGCCTGCGACACCGCTTCGAGTACCGCCTATGAGGAACGCAGCAATAGCAGTAGTTCGTTAAACCCGGCGGTAGAGATCAAGAGGTCTGTCGGTGCGGACGATGTCGAGAGGGGTCTGGAGTTCGGCGGGCGGGGGCTTGGTCGTCCAGGCTCGCCAGTGGCGTTGCAGCGTGGCTCAGGGCGTCAGCTGGCCACGGATGGCGCGGATTGCCTGGGGCCAACAGGCCGTCCGGGGCTGGTGGGGCGGCTGTGCTCCCTCTCTCTGGGGCGGAACGGCTCCAGTTCGCTGGTCAGTGGGTCGGGGGTGAACCAGGTGGTCCAGCAGAAGTTGAATGTGCAGTTGACCAGGGCCTGGTGGCGGCGGATCGCGGCATCGGAGCGGACCTGGAAGTCGGCCCAGCCGAGTTCGTCCTTGACCTGCTGGTAGCTCTGCTCGGTCCAGTTGCGCAGGTCATAGGGCCACACGATCTCGTCCAGGCCGGCCACCTCGTAGGGGGATTCGGCCGCCCGCGGGCTGCCGGGTCGGGGCAGGCTGGTGGCCAGGTACCAGGTGGCCTTGTCCGGCGGGGTGGCCGGGTCGGTGGTCGGTGGTGGCCACCATGAGGCGGGTGGTGCTGTCCGGTCCCCAGAATCCAAGGTGGCGTCGGCGGCCCACCAGGTGGCGGTGTGCCCGTCGCGGTATCGGCGGGTGACGGCTGCCAGTCGCCGGACCGATCGGGGCCGTGCCAGGCCAGCTCGAGCGTGGTATCGATGGGTGTGTGGGTCTGGTCTCCGTAGGCCCAGGTGCCGCGGTGGCGTTTGACGGCCATGACGAACGGGATGTCGGCGACATGCAGTTCACAGCGGAAGTCATCCACATCGTCGTAGGCGCCATCGGCGACGGCGGCCCGGAAGGCGATGCCCATGGCCCGGGCCGACCGGGCCAGTTCGGCGGTGATGCGCCACTTGGTACGAAACGCCGGATCATTCCTGCCCTTGCCAAAGTGGTGGGCAGGCGTGTAGGGCACCGCATGCAGCGGGAAGTATGCTCTGTGATCTGCCCACAGCGTGGTCACCGTCACCACGGCGCTGTCGGTCTTGCCGTCCCGGCGCAGCCACTGCCGGCCCACGTGCGCCGTCGCCGGGCTCGCCGGAGTCATCGATGACCAGGACCGCCTGACGGTACGGGACCAGAGCCCGAGTCCCGTGACGCGTCCTGGTCATACGTCGGCGTGCGACCAGCGGACGGGAGACAACTCGACCACGAGACCTGGAACGCGAGCATGGCACGATGAGAGGCCACGTGAAGCCCCTTGTGGCAGGGATGAGTCGGTGACGCGACCCGTCCTACCAGGGGCTTCACGTGCCGTTCAGGACCCATGCAGGTCAAGGACGCGAGCCCCCTGAACCCGCCTCCTGAGAAAACCTCAGTACGAGGGAAGATTGTTTTTTGTGAGCATCTCCCCGTTCTGGTCATAAAAATGAAGAGGGGTTCCCTGCTTCGCAGGTCGATTCGCTACATGCTGTCTTTCTGCGCTCAGTACCCACCCTTTTCTGTCCCCAGCAGACACCGTGAGCACGCCAGATGCATCAACGTTATACCAAGCTGGATCCGAATTCCCCGCCGACACCTCCCCTGGGGCTCCTGCGATCTGTCCCTCTTTCAAGAAGACAGTCCCCCCATGCGCGACACTGTCCCAGGAAATTGTGACCGTGTCTCTGTCTTTCATTCTCGTGACATGCCAGACAGCCGAGTCCAAGCGACGTATGGCATCCGGTTGCACATCGATGTAGAAGTCGGCTTCATCTTTGAGCGTATAGCTGTTGCTGCCAACCTCAGACCGAATGGTATCCGGCCAGGCGTCTAGCCCGCCATTTGGGTTGTCGACGGATGCGTCGCACTTACCGAAGATACCCCACCCGGTAGTCGTGTATGTCCACGTGGACCAGATGGTTCGGTATCCGCCGGGACGCTTGTCCACGAAGCGAAGGCGATCGCCCTTTGTGAGGCGATTGTTGATGTACTGGCTGCTCGCCTCGGTGAACCAGTGGGACTCACCGTTGCCCGGCGCGACCTCCATCTGGAGACCATTGGGGGCATTGCGAGGTAGATCCCAGCGGACGCTCCCGTACTTTTGAGCTATGCTGCAGTCTGCGTCCCGCAGCCTTGGCCCTTGCTGTAAAGCAGGCGGCCACCCAGCTTGGTCGAGGATATCCGAAATCTCTGCGTCTGTCAGACCGGGAGGCTGTTTCTCGAGTTCCTTACGTGCTTCATCAGCCAATTTTTCCTGTTTGAGCCTCCACCCTACGCTGACGCCACGAGCAGTCGCATTATCTGGCGGACTGGCTTTCCTCAATGCCTCGACGCGACTCACGAATGGCTCATTAAACTCTTCTTGTGAGGACTTCCAGGCTTTCTCTTCTGCTTTCTTGACCATCTCTGTCACTGCGTTACGTAACTGGACTCCAGTACGCTGGACGGATTCACGGACCTCGCCGTCTGTCTTCCTGAACTTACCCTGCGCTTCCAGCTGGTTCAGCACGTCAGCAACGTGCTCGTCATCCGGTTCAGTACCTTGGGCAGTCGTCGCCCGGGCCTCAGCCAAAGCGGTCAGCCAACGTACGGTGGCGGACTGGAGCGCTTGTCCTTTGAGGAACTCGAAGTAGAGTTCGGCGTAGGAACCAGAACCGCTCGTGGCAAGCTCTTCCAGCTGCTTTCGTAGATTTTCTGACCAGATCTTGTTCCGTTGCTTGACGACAGCATCGAAGTCCTCCTCCAGTCTGTGCCCCATGCTCGCTACGGTGATCATCCCGCCGATGAATAGCCCAACCGGGCCAGCTTCCGACACTCCTAGGATCTCTGCCAGCTCGGCGAGCAGCATCCCGGCATTGACTGTGGTGCCGGTAATATCCTTGCTGTCGATCGAATTGACTATTCCCAAAAGATTTCCCAAAACGGGGACCGGAGCAGTGAGGGCAGCAGCCTTGTCCAGAGCGGAGGTGTCATGGCTGAATGCGTTGACAACGCCAGCGATCCACAGAGCCGAACCGACCGCTGCGCCTACCCGGGCCCCTGCCTTGAGTTTAAACTCGTTCGCCAAGGCGCCTCGGGTCTTCTCGTAAGGCACGAAGAAAGCGTTGCTTTCCCGTGCCGCCACCTGGATCTCCGGGGTAATTTTGATCTCTTTACCTTGACTCATGGAGACCTTGGCACGGACTAGTTCATCGGCTTCTGCCTGAAGCTCCCTGTTCATTCCCTGCCAGTCCAGGCTCATACAGGCCACAGCGCCTGTCGCGAATTGCGTGGACTGATAAAATTGACCACCGCTCTTGCCGCGAATCTTCCCACGGCATGCGGCGGGAATCTTTGCTGCAGCCCGCACACCATATGCAGCTGCCTTGTTGCTTACCTCACCTTCGGTGAGTCCTCGCCAGCGGACCCCGTCCCCGAGAACCTCCTCAGCTTTACTCTGGCTCAGAGCAGTACCGCCGATAGTGACAGGCTTACCCTTTCCGCCTGCGAGTTTCGTGATGGCTTCCCAGTTCTTGGTTGCATCAAAAAATTCCGCAGAAACCTTCCAGCCCCCGCTTCCGGGACTCCAGTACTTCTCGATACCGCCCGTCATTCCACCAAACCGGGCCATTTCTGGACCCATTTGAATCAGATCAGCGAGCGACGACTTAGGGAATCCCTTCCCGACGAGCGCGTCCGCCTTGGAAAGCTTGTTCAAGGAATCCGCAAACTGACTTTCACCTAGAGTATTCCCCGGCCCTTTCCTACCCAAAGCATCATAATTGCCGCCGAATCCAATACCCTTGACTTCGCCCTTGAACCCCGGCGGAACACTTGCCCCACTGAAATGAAAGTATGTGCCGCCGACATTCCAACCCTCCAGGTAAAGATTCGCGCGATCGAACCATAAATTGACCTCCTTGCCGTTGACCTTAAAGCTGAGAGGGAAAAGACCTCCCCCGCCTTGATTGTACTGACTGCGCAGCTCTTTGATGAATTTCTTATACTCCTCTACGGGGAACGATTGCCCTGCAACATTGAATATCGGCATAGTCGCCACACTCCTCAATGGAATTCAATTCTGAACGGCTTTCAGGACTCGTTGATGACTTAGAGGTTGTCTCACGTGGCTTGATGTTTGTGCGGCATGATGCCGGGCGTGGGTGCTGATCTATCGAAGCGTCTGGTTCC
>NZ_JBHYJH010000331.1:0-4771 GCF_042740445.1 Streptomyces sp. NPDC059003
GACCCCCCTTTTATCCGGCGCTTCGCGCCTCGTCCTCAAACGCCGGACGGGCTGATTTAGAGCTGTGCGATGTTGGCTATGGGCATGCGTGGGGTGCGGCGTGGTGGGGTTCTGCCCGACAGGAGGATCAGGCGGGTCGCTCGGTGGCGTTGGCCCTCGTAGGGGGTCAGGAGTTCCAGCATGCGGGGGTCGGTGGCGTCGCGTTCGCCGGCCAGGGCGTAGCCGATGATGCCGGGGAGGTGGAGGTCGCCCACGGTGACCGCGTCGGGGGCGCCGTTGCTGCGCTGGACCGTTTCGGCCGAGGTCCAGGGGCCGATGCCGGGGATCAGTTCCAGGCGGGCCTGCGCCGCCTCCGGCGCCATCGCGGCCGCCTCCTCCATGCGGGCGGCCACGCGCGCCGCGCGCAGGATCGCCGACGCCCGCTTGTTGTCCACGCCCGCCTTGTGCCACTCCCAGGACGGGATGCGCACCCACGTCGCCGGGTCCGGCATCACGTGCATCCGGGCCTGGGCGGGGGTCGGGCCCGGCGCAGGGTCGCCGTACTTGCGTACCAGAAGGCGCCAGGCCCGGTACGCCTCGTCCGTCGTGACCTTCTGCTCCAGGATCGACGGGATCAGCGACTCCAGGACAAGACCTGTCCGGGTCAGGCGCAGGCCCGGGCGGCGACGCTGTGCCGCGGCCACCAGGCGGTGCCGGGGCGTGAACGCCGACGGGTCGTCCGCCGCGCCGAGGAGGTCCGGCAGCCCGTCGAGCAGCCACTCCGCGCCCGGGCCCCACGCCTCCGCCTCCGCGGTGCCCGCGCGCAGGGCCACGCGGAGCGTGCCGGGGCCCTGGGGGGTGCGGCTCGCCCGCCAGACCGAGCCGTCCGGGGTGGTGCGGAACGTGGGGTCGGCGGGGCCTCGGCGCAGGGGGCCGAGGGTGAGGCCCAGGTCGAGGGGGGTCGGTGGGGTCCAGGTGCGGTGTCGGCCCGCCGGGTGGTGGGGGCGGGTGTCCTTCTTGGGCCCGGGGACCGCCGGCTCGGGGATCGCCGTTTCGCCACCGCGGACCGTGGTGCGGGTGGGGCGGGGGGCGAAGCGGGAGGACACGGGGTCGAGGGTACGGGGTTCTCCTCCACTGGTCCGGTCTACTGGTCCGGTCTACTGGTCCGACGAGAAGCGGACCGCTCCCGCCGGGAGTTTGGCCTCGCACCAGATGCGGATGCCCGAGCGGAGCTCGTTGTCCGCTCCGATGTGGGCGCCGTCGCCGATCACCGCGCCGGTGAGGACCGTGCGGGCGCCGACCGACGCGCGGGCGCCGATGAGGGAGTCGGTGATGACGGCGCCCGGTTCGATGACCGCGCCGGGCAGGACCGTGCTGCCGTAGAGGCGGGCGCCCTCGCCGACGACGGCGTGCTCGCCGACGACCGTGCCGCCGGTCAGCTTGGCGTCGGACGCGATCCTGGCGGAGGGCAGGATCAGGCGGTCGCCGCAGCGGCCGGGGACCGCGGGGGACGGGGCGCGGCCGAGGACCAGGTCGGCGGAGCCGCGCACGAAGGCCTGCGGCGTGCCGAGGTCGAGCCAGTACGTCGAGTCGACCATGCCCTGCAGATGGGCGCCCGAGGCCAGCAGGTCGGGGAAGGTCTCGCGCTCGACGGAGACCGGGCGGCCCGCGGGGATCGTGTCGATGACGGAGCGGCGGAACACGTACGCGCCCGCGTTGATCTGGTCGGTGACGATTTCCTCGGGGGTCTGGGGCTTCTCCAGGAACGCCGTCACGCGGCCCGTGGCGTCGGTGGGGACCAGGCCGTACGCCCTCGGGTCGGTGACCTTCGTCAGGTGCAGGGAGACGTCCGCCCGCGTGCGCTCGTGCTCGGCGACCAGGGCGCGGATGTCGAGCCCGGTGAGGATGTCGCCGTTGAAGACCAGGACCGGGTCCTGCGGGCCCGAGTGGAGGCGCGCCGCGACGTTGCGGATCGCGCCGCCCGTGCCGAGCGGCTCCTCCTCCGTGACGTACTCGATGTGGAGGCCGAGCGCCGAGCCGTCGCCGAAGTACGGCTCGAAGACCTCCGCCAGGTAGGAGGTGGCGAGGACGATGTGGTCCACGCCCGCCGCGCGGGCCCTGGCCAGCTGGTGCGTGAGGAACGGGACACCCGCCGCGGGGACCATGGGCTTGGGCGTGTTCACCGTGAGCGGCCGCAGCCGGGTGCCCTTGCCGCCGACCAGGAGGATCGCTTCTGTCACCTGTCGTCTCTGCTTCCTGCTGGGGCCCGCCGAACTGTGTTTCGGCGGGCCAGTGTATGCAGACGTATGAGCTGACCGTGCGGTGCGACCGGTACCTCACCGGCCCTGGTAGCGGGCCGAGGCGGACCGGGCCTTGCCGAGCTTCTTGTACAGGAGGCGGCCCGGGCACTCCGTGGCGAATCCGTCCCGATGGCCGGAGATCACGCGGAGCCGGACGTTCGTGCCTTTCCTGTAGAGGTTGCCACCCCCGGACTTCAGGTATGTCGTTCCGCGGGGATTCGCCCCGAACAGGCCGAGCTTCCACGCCGTCAGCTTGGCGACGGCGGTCACCGCTGCCTTCGGCGGTTTGGAGTTGCTGAACGTGCCGAGGACGGCGATGCCCATGCTGTTCGTGTTGAAACCGAGGGTGTGGGCGCCGAGGACCGGCTTGGACACGCCGCCCGCGCGTCCTTCGTAGATGTTCCCGCACTTGTCGACGGCGAAGTTGTAGCCGAAGTCGCGCCAGCCGCTGCTCTTCACGTGGTAGCGGTAGATACTGCGCAGGACGGAGGGCGCCTGCGAGCAGCGGTAGTTGTTGCCGGTGGCGCTGTGGTGCACGAAGGCGGCCTTCACGGTCCTGGTGTACGCGAAGTTCCGCTCGCGCAGCCGCTCGTCGGCGCCCCAGCCGCGGCGCGTGACGATGCGCGGGCGCGGACCGATGTACGGGCGCGCCTGGGCGGCGCCCTCGGCCGCCTGTGCGCCCTGCGCCGTCTGCGCGTCCTGAGCCGTCTGCGCGTCCTGAGCTGTCGCCACGTCCTGTGCTGTCTGCACGTCCTGTGCCGCCTCCGTCCGCGCCTTGTCGAGCGCCGGGATCGCGGTGGCGCCGAGCGGGGCGAGGTCGGCGTTCACGGCGGACGTCGCGGCGGCCCGGGCGGTCAGCGGGGGCAGGGTGTCGGCGTGCGGGATGCCGTCCGGTGCGGTGTCGCCGGGCGGGGGCTGCTCTCCGGGAGCGGTTCCCGGGTCGACGAGTTCCAGGCGGAGGCCCTTGGGGAGCGGGGGTGCGTCCGGTGCGCGGGTGGCTGCGCGCGCTCCGTCCTCGTACGCCCGCGTCCCCGCCCGTACCCGCACCTCGACGCCGTCCGAGTCCCCCACCCACAGGGGCGCCGTCGACCCGCGTACCCGGCCCGAGTCGTGTTCGGCGGTGCCGGGGTCCGCGGCGTGGTCGTGGTTGTGCGTCTCGACGTCCTGCCAGGGGGACCAGACCGTGGTGCCGGTCCCCCGGGTGCGGACCTGGACGCGGCCGCGCAGGTCGGCGGCCGGGTCGTCCCAGACGACGCCCACCAGCGAGAACGGCCGTACGTCGCGCCGCGACAGGCCCTCCTCGCGTGCGGGGCCGCCCGCGCGGTCGGAGCCGAGGGGGGTCAGCGGAAGCGACTGGGTGCTGCCGGGCAGCGCGGGGGCGGCGGGGGCGGCCTGGGCCGACTGAGCCGCCGAGGACACGCGTGCCGTGACGGACGCGCCGGGCCCCACGGCGGCCGGTCCGGGCGCGGCCGACGCGGCGGGGGCGAGGGGGAGGGCCAGCGCCGTGGCGCAGGTGACACCGATCGAGGAAGCAAGAAATCCACGCATGCTGACGATCGTCGGCATACCGGTACATATCTGTCCATTGGGAAACTGACGGTCCGTCGGCCAGGGGGCGGCCGAACCGGTGCCCCAACTCCGCCGCCCCCACGGCCGACACGCCCGGGCCCGCGTACCCTTGCGGCCGTGAACGCCAACGACCGCACCCCTGCCGACCTGCTGCGATCCGCGCTCGCCGCGGACCCGGCGCGCCCGCTCGTCACCTACTACGACGACGCCACCGGAGAGCGCGTCGAATTGTCCGTCGCCACCTTCGCCAATTGGGTGGCCAAGACCGCCAACCTGCTCCAGGGCGACCTGGGCGCCGAGCCCGGCGACCGGCTCGCGCTGCTGCTTCCCGCGCACTGGCAGACGGCGGTGTGGCTGCTCGCGTGTTCGTCGGTGGGCGTCGTCGCGGACGTCGGCGGCGATCCCGCGGGCGCCGACCTCATCGTCAGCGGGCCCGACACCCTCGACGCGGCGCGGGCCTGCTCCGGCGAGCGGGTGGCGCTGGCGCTGCGGCCGCTCGGGGGGCGATTCCCCGAGGCGCCGGCCGGCTTCGCCGACTACGCGGTGGAGGTGCCGAGCCAGGGGGACCGGTTCGCGCCGTTCGCGCCGGTGGATCCGGACGAGGTCGCGGTCGCCTGCGGCGGGCTTGAGCTGACCGGGGGTGAGGTCGTCGCGCGAGCGCGGGCCGATGCCGGGGAGCTTGGGCTCTCGGGTGGGGTTCGGGTGCTTTCCGGTCGCCCGTACGACACGTGGGACGGGCTGAGCGCCGGGCTTTACGCGCCCCTGGCGTCCGGGGGGTCCGTGGTGCTGTGCCGTCATCTGGATCGGCTCGGGGAGGAGGGCCTGGAGAAGCGGGTCGAGGCGGAGCGGGTCGCGGTCACGCTGCGCTGACCCTGCCGGGGGCTCCCCACTGCATCCATTAGCGCGCTCCGCGCGCGGGCGCC
>NZ_JBHYJH010000332.1:0-4716 GCF_042740445.1 Streptomyces sp. NPDC059003
TCTGGGGCGGAGCCCCAGTTCGGGAAGGGGCGGGTCTGGGGCGCCCCCGCGAGGGCTACGCCGGCTTCAGGCCCGGGTTGCCCGCCTCCGTGATGAAGGACGCCGCCGTCCTGATGGGGGCACCCGGCGTCGTGACCGCGGTCAGCGTCTTGAAGTCCGCGCGCGCCTCCTCGCGGCCGAGGGCGACGGTCACATATCCCCGTCGGCCGTTGTAGAACTTCAGATGGGGATTGGCCCGGGTGTAGGTCTCCCAGTTGGCGGGCCGGTCCGCGCCGTCCTTGCCGGAGGCGATGGACGTCGCGACGATCTCCGTACCGACGACCTTCGAGGACGGCTTGTCGAAGTCGTCGAGGATGTCGAAGGCGTAGCCGACGTGCACGTCACCGGTGAGGACCATGAGGTTCTCGACGTCGGCGGCCCGCGCCCCCGCGAGCACCCGCTGCCGCGAGGCCGCGTACCCGTCCCACGCGTCCATGCTGACCTTGGCGACGGGGTTCAGGTCGAGCTTGCGCTGGGAGAAGGTGACCTGCTGGGGGACGACGTTCCACAGGGCGCGGGAGCGGCGCCAGCCGTCGATCAGCCACCGCTCCTGGGTGGCGCCGGTGATGGTGCGGCGGGGGTCGAGCGACTCGGGCCCGGGCACGTGCGCCCCGTCCCCGTACGCCTGGTCGGAGCGGTACTGCCGGGTGTCGAGGATGTCGAACTGGGCGAGGCGGCCCCAGCCGAGGCGGCGGTAGAGCTGCATGTCGGACCCCGCGGGCCGCTGCGGGCGGCGCAGCGGCTGGTTCTCCCAGTACGCGCGGTACGCGGACGCGCGGCGGAGCAGGAACTCCTCGGGCGGGTTGCCGTTCTCGTCGAGGTCGTCGGCGTAGTTGTTCTCGACCTCGTGATCGTCCCAGGTGACGACGAAGGGGTGCGCGGCGTGCGCGGCGCGCAGGTCGGGGTCGGACTTGTAGAGCGCGTACCGGCGGCGGTAGTCGTCGAGGGTCTGCGTCTCGCGGTTGAAGACGTCGGGCAGGACGCGGTCGGTGTACTTGCGGGCGCCGCCGACGGAGTTCACGGCGTACTCGTACAGGTAGTCGCCGAGGTGGAAGACGACGTCGACGTCGTCGTCGGCGAGGTGCTTGTACGCGGTGAAGTAGCCGTCGTGGTACGCCTGGCAGGACACGGCGGCGAGAGTGAGGGCGCCGGTACGGCTGTGGGGGTGCGGCGCGGTGCGGGTGCGGCCGGTGCCGGAGGTCCAGGTGCCGGTGCGGAAGCGGTAGTAGTACGCGCGGTCGGCGTCGAGGCCGTCGACCTGGACGTGCACGGAGTGGTTGAACTCGGGGTGCGCGGTCGCCGTGCCGCGTCTGACGGCGCGGCGGAAGCGGGCGTCGCGGGAGAGCTCCCAGTGGACGGTGACGCGCTCGGCGGGCAGGCCGCCGTTCTCCTCGTAGGGCTTGGGCGCCAGGCGGGTCCAGAGGAGGACCGAGGTCGGCTGCGGGTCGCCGGACGCGACGCCGAGCGTGAACGGGTCGTCGGAGATGCGGGCCGCGTCCAGCTCGGCGGCGCCCGCGACGCCGGCCGTGGGCAGATTGGTGGCGAAGGCGAGCGCGGCGGCGGCCCCGGTGCCGGTGAGGAAGCGGCGGCGCCCCAAGTGGCGGGCTGCGGCGCGGAGTTCGGGTGCGTGCTGTCCGGCGGGTGTCATGTGCCCCTCCCCATACGGTGGCTGTACAGGGCATTGGAGTGGCGGGGGACGACGCCGGACTGTCACGTACACAACAGCCATATGGCGGGCAGATGATGTCCGTGTTGCGGACCCTCCCGTACGCTGCGGGGCCATGAACGCATGGCCAACGGCACATCCGAAGGGTGCGAACGCGGCATCGCAGACGGCGGCCCCGAGGGCGTCGAAGACGGCGGTGGTGACGGGCGCGGGGTCCGGAATCGGTCGCTCCGTCGCCCTTGAACTCCTGGGCGCGGGCTGGTCGGTGGCGCTCGCGGGGCGGCGCGAGGAGACGCTGCGGGAGACAGCGGAACTGGCGGGCGGGGAGTCCGGCGGGCGGGTGCTGTGCGTGCGGACCGACGTCTCGCGGCCCGACGACGCCGACGCCCTCTTCACCGCCGTACGCGACCGCTTCGGGCGGCTCGACCTGCTCTTCAACAACGCCGGGACGTTCGGCCCCGGCGGCGTGCCCGTCGAGGAACTCCCCTACGACGCCTGGCGGCACGTCGTCGACACGAACCTCAACGGCGCGTTCCTGTGCGCCCAGGCGGCGTTCCGGCAGATGAAGGAGCAGGACCCGCAGGGCGGCCGGATCATCAACAACGGGTCGATCTCGGCGCACGCCCCGCGCCCGCACTCGGTCGCGTACACGGCGACCAAGCACGCCCTGACCGGCCTCACCAAGTCGCTGTCCCTGGACGGCCGCCCGTACTCCATCGCCGTCGGCCAGATCGACATCGGCAACGCGGCGACCGACATGACCGAGCGCATGCGGACCGGGATCCTCCAGGCCAACGGGGAGACGGCGGTCGAGCCCGTGATGGACGTGGCCGACGTGGCGCGCACCGTGCGGCACATGGCCGAGCTGCCCCTGGAAGCGAACGTGCAGTTCGCCACGGTGCTCGCGACGGCGATGCCGTACGTCGGGCGGGGCTGATTGCAGTACGCGGGCGTGGCCGAGTTCCGGTCATCGGTCCGGAGTGGTGTCCGCGGCGGCGTCCCGTCCCGCTAGTCTCGGCAACTCTCCACCAGAGCTTCACAAGTGGAGCACGGGTACGGCACGGAACACTCGGAACCTTTCGAACCTTTCAAACCTTTCGGCACTTTACGGAGCACACGTTGCGCATACGCTCGGCCGCCACGGCCGTCCTCGCCGCCACCGCAGTCACGGCCCCCCTGCTGGTCGCCGCCCCGGCGTCCGCGGCCGCACGCCACCAGGGCGGTCTGCACCTCGGGTACATCCAGTACGACAGCCCGGGCCGGGACACCAGCTCCCGCACGTCGGTGAACGGCGAGTGGGTGAACATCCACAACAACACCCGGAGCCCGATCCAGCTCAAGGGCTACAAGCTCAAGGACAACACCGGCTACACGTACACCTTCCCCAGCTACCGGATCGGCGCGGGGAAGACCGTGAAGGTGCGCAGCGGCAAGGGCACGAACGGCTCGGGCGTCGTCTACTGGGGCCGCGGCTGGCACGTGTGGAACAACACCACCGACAAGGCCCGCCTCATCAAGCCGAGCGGCTCGCAGCTCGACTCCTGCTCCTGGACAACCCGGGACAACGGGGCCAAGAACTGCCACTGAGTACGCGCACTCCTGCTCGTAGGACGCCGCGACCGCCGCGTGGCCGGGAATGGACCCGGCCGCGCGGCGGTTGTCGTCCGGCATGAGCGAGCACCAGCACCCCGGTCCCGTCGTCGACGTCGACGTCCTGCGTTACACCGCCTTCGCCAGTGATCCCGAGGGCGGCAACCCCGCCGGGGTCGTCCTCGACGCCACCGGACTCGACGACGCGACGATGCTCGCGATCACGGCCGACGTCGGCTACAGCGAGTCGGCGTTCCTCACGCCGGGCCCGGCCGAGCTCGGCCCTGAGGGCCGCGCCTTCACCGTGCGGTACTTCTCGCCGCAGGCCGAGGTCCCCTTCTGCGGCCACGCCACCGTGGCGACGGCGGTCGCGCTCGCCGAGCGCGCCGGTCCCGGCGACTTCGTCTTCGCGACCCGGGCCGGGACGGTGCCCGTGACCGTCGCCGAGGACGCCGGGGCGCTGCGGGCGACGCTGACGAGCGTGGCGCCGCACGTCGAGGAGGCCGCCGCGGCCGACGTCGCCGAGGCCCTGGCCGCGCTCGGCTGGGCCGCGGACGAGCTCGACCCCGGCCTGCCGCCCCGCGTCTCCTTCGCGGGCGCCCGCCATCTGGTCCTCGCGGCCGCCACCCGGGAGCGGCTCGCCGACCTCGCGTACGACTTCGAGCGCCTGAAGGCCCTGATGCTGCGGCTCGACCTGACGACCGTCCAACTGGTGTGGCGGGAGCCGGACTCCGACGGCCGCGTCTTCCACGTGCGCGACCCGTTCCCGGTCGGCGGGGTCGTCGAGGACCCGGCGACGGGTGCGGCCGCGGCGGCGTTCGGCGCGTACGCGCGCGAGCTCGGCCTGGTCCCCGCCGCCGCGGAGCTCACCCTGCACCAGGGGGTCGACATGGGGCGGCCCGGGGTGCTCACGGTTTCGCTGCGGGAGGGGGACGAGCGGGTGCGGGTGTCGGGGGCGGCGGTCCGCATTCCGGCCTGAGCCGGGCTCAGGCCTGGCCGGTCTCGAACCGGGACACCTTTCCGCCGTCGACCGTGAACTGCCACTTCGTGCGCATCTCGCCCCAGGTGTCGTTGCGGTAGCGGGCCACGAGCGAGCGCCCGCCGTCCGCCTCGCTCTCGACGTCCATGTGGCCGTTGGACGAGAAGGCCTCGCGCTCCAGCCACTCCTGGAGGTTCCGGTCCGAGCCGTCGTCGGACATGGTCGCGCCGGGGGTCAGGAGGTCCATCACGGCGGACTTGTCGTTGGCGTTCAGGGCGGCGACGAACGCCCTGACCGTCGGTTCACTGAGCTGATCCACGGGAATGGTCATGCGTCCACGGTCACATCGGGGGGCGCGGGCCGCCACCGGTGGCCCTCGCGGGGGCGCCCGAAACTAGGGGCTCCGCCCCTAGGACCCCTTCTTTCCGCGCTGCGCGCTCGT
>NZ_JBHYJH010000333.1:0-4675 GCF_042740445.1 Streptomyces sp. NPDC059003
CGGGGGTTTTGTAGCCCGCCCGGCGTTTGAGGGCGAGGCGCGGAGCGCCGATGAGGGGGAAAGGGGCGCAGCCCCAGCCGTACGCGGGGGCTGGGGCTGCGGCCACGGGAAGGGCGGGTGGGTGGGGAGTGTCAGGGAGTGGCCGGGGGGACGGTGGTGAGGGCCTGGTGGACGATGGACTGGAGGCGTTCGTGGTGGGCGCCGCGCCAGTACACACGGGCGCAGGACCCACACTCCGCGAACACGTCGTACGACCCTCGCGTGCTCCCTTCGAGCCGCTCCGCCACATCCTCCTTGCTCGCCGCCCGCAGGGCCCCGTTGCAGGCGGTGCACCGCGTCCACGGCCGCAACGGCGGCGCGAACCGCCCGAGCACATCACGGAGCTGCTCGTCGGGCCGGTCGCTGTAGACGTACGCACCGGCCCACAGCTCACGCCGCCGCAGCAGCCCCCGGTCCCGGCTGAGCAGGACCCGCCGCTCGGCGGCGGACAAGGCGGCGAGCGCCGGATCCCCGATGTCCGTGCTCTCGTACGCGGCGTCCACACCGAGCAGCCGCAGGCGCCGCGCGAGCGTGCCGAGGTGGACGTCGAGGAGGAAGCGCAGCGGCTCGTCGGCGGCCTCGTCGGGCCGCACCCGCTGGGGCCGCGGCACGGCCCGCACCTCGACGCGCTGGCCCGCGGCGGGCACGTGCCCGGCCGGGACCTCCTGCCCGTCCACGACGAGCGCGCCGACCTCGGTGAGCGGCACGCCGAGGGACTCGACGACATGCCCGAGCGAGGACGCGCCGTCGGTGACGGCCGGGGTGGGCCGCCCCCTCCGGTCGTGCGGCACGAACAGCGCGAGGTCGGGGGCGAAGTCGATGAGGATCTCCGGACCGTTCATGGGGCCATTCTGGCGCGGGCACCCCGAAGCGCGGTGACGGATTTCCGGCACCGCTCCCTCAGGAACCGCACAGGTCGGACGTGAAGCCCGCCGACAGCATGTCGAGGGTCCGGTCGAGGAGGTCGGCCAGGTCGTCCACGTGACCCCGCTCCGCCCAGTACGCCGTCGCCTCCGTGAGCGCCCCGACCAGGCCCATCGCGAAGGTCCTGACCTCCAGGTCACCCGCGCCCCTGCCGGTGCGGTCGGCGATGACGCGGCCCAGCGTCCGGCCGGTGACGGACATGCCCTCCAGCATCCGGGAGCGCACGGCGGGCACGTCGACCATGAGTGTGGTGCGCAGGCGCGAGATCTCCGGGTCCTCGGTGGAGCCGAGGCCCACGGCGCGGTGCAGCACGTACCGCAGCGACTCGACGAGCGGCTCGTCGGCGGGCCGCGCGCGCAGCTCCGTCTCCAGGAGCGGGTGGTACTCGTCGGTGAGGACGATGTCCTCCTTGGTCGGGAAGTACCGGAACACCGTGGACGGCGACACCTCCGCGGCCTCCGCGATCTGCTCGACGGTCGTCGCCTCGTACCCCTGCTCGCGGACGAGCCGGTATGTCGCGTCGCGGATCGCCGTGCGCGTCTTGATCTTCTTGCGCTCCCGGAGGCTCGGGGCGGGGGCGGGGGCGGGGGCGGGGGCGGGGGCGGGGGCGGGGGTGTCACGCGACGTGGTGCGGGATGCGGCCGGCATGCCGTCATTGTCGGACACCCACGAAAGAGTCGGACACCCACGAAAAAGGGGGCCGCGGCCATGAAGCCGCGGCCCCCTGACGGACCGGAGACGGGATCGCCCCCTCGGGGGCGTCAGGCGTGCTGGTACGCCACCAGCGAGATGCCCACGTAGTGCACCGCGAACGCCGCGAGGGTGAAGGAGTGGAAGACCTCGTGGAAGCCGAACCAGCGCGGGGACGGGTTCGGGCGCTTGAAGCCGTAGACCACTCCGCCCGCGCTGTAGAGGAGGCCGCCGACGATGACCAGGACCAGGACGGCGATGCCGCCCGTGCGCAGGAAGTCGGGCAGGAAGAAGACCGCGGCCCAGCCCATCGCCAGATAGCAGGGCGTGTAGAGCCAGCGCGGCGCGCCCACCCAGAAGACCCGGAAGACGATGCCCGCGAGCGCGGCCGCCCAGATGCCCCACAGCAGCCACTGGCCCTTGGTGTCCGGCAGGAGCAGCAGCGTCAGCGGCGTGTACGTGCCCGCGATGATCAGGAAGATGTTGGCGTGGTCGAGGCGGCGCAGGACGCCGTCGACGCGGGGGCTCCAGTTGCCGCGGTGGTAGAGCGCGCTGACGCCGAAGAGCAGGCAGGCCGTCAGGACGTAGATCCCGCAGGCGACGCGGCCGCGGGTGGAGTCCGCGAGCGCGGTCAGGAACAGGCCGGAGACGAGGACCGCGGGGAACATGCCGGCGTGCAGCCAGCCCCGCATCTTCGGCTTGGCCGGGCGGACGGCCACTGCGCCCTGCCCAGTGGCGACGGTGGCGACGGCGGCGGCCGGATGCGGTGCGGGGCTCACCGGATCGGGCGCGGAAGGGGGGCCGTCTGCCTGGGGGTTCGTGATCGCGTCGGGGACGGGAGCGGTCATGAGCCGAATCGTAGCTACGGAACCGTAAGTTACATATCAAAAGTGCTGCAACAGGTGCGTATAAGTGGCCATGCTCACGCCGCTCAGGTGTGAAGCCCTCTGGACAGATGCGCAACAGCGTCGGATGATCAAATGAGTGCGGTCGGCACCGGATGAGCGCCAGATGGTCGAATGCAGTGAAGCGTCCGGGTCGCAGCCCCCACGGGGCCCCAACCACAAAACCCCTCGTATAGGAGCAATCGTGGCGCGCGATATCGCGGCTCCCCCCGCCAGGGATTCCCTGGGCACCGTCCCCACCGACCACCAGGGGCTCGTCTCCTGGGTGAACGAGATCGCCGAACTGACCCAGCCGGACAGCGTGGTCTGGTGCGACGGCTCCGAGGCCGAGTACGAGCGCCTGTGCGGGGAGCTCGTGGCCAAGGGCACCTTCAAGAAGCTGGACCCGGTCAAGCGGCCGAACTCGTACTACGCCGCGTCCGACCCGACCGACGTCGCGCGCGTCGAGGACCGGACCTTCATCTGCTCGGAGAAGGAGGAGGACGCGGGGCCGACCAACCACTGGAAGGCGCCCGCGGAGATGCGGGAGATCTTCCAGGGGACCGAGGGCACGGGGGGTGTCTTCCGGGGGTCCATGCGCGGCCGGACCATGTACGTCGTGCCGTTCTGCATGGGCCCGCTCGGCTCGCCGCTGTCCGCGATCGGCGTCGAGATCACCGACTCCGCGTACGTCGCCGTGTCGATGCGCACGATGACCCGCATGGGCCGGCCGGTGCTCGACGAGCTCGGCTCCGACGGCTTCTTCGTCAAGGCCGTGCACACGCTCGGCGCCCCGCTGGAGCCGGGTCAGGCCGACGTGCCGTGGCCGTGCAACAGCACCAAGTACATCTCGCACTTCCCGGAGACCCGCGAGATCTGGTCCTACGGCTCCGGCTACGGCGGCAACGCGCTGCTCGGCAAGAAGTGCTACGCGCTGCGCATCGCGTCGGTGATGGCGCGCGACGAGGGCTGGCTCGCCGAGCACATGCTGATCCTCAAGCTCACCCCGCCCACCGGCGAGTCCAAGTACGTCGCCGCGGCCTTCCCGTCCGCCTGCGGCAAGACCAACCTCGCCATGCTGGAGCCCACGGTCGCCGGCTGGACCGTGGAGACCATCGGCGACGACATCGCCTGGATGCGCTTCGGCGAGGACGGCCGGCTGTACGCCATCAACCCGGAGGCGGGCTTCTTCGGCGTCGCGCCGGGCACCGGCGAGCACACCAACGCCAACGCGATGAAGACCCTGTGGGGCAACTCGGTCTTCACCAACGTCGCGCTGACCGACGACGGCGACGTGTGGTGGGAGGGCATGACCGAGGAGACGCCCGCCCATCTGACGGACTGGAAGGGCAACTCCTGGACGCCGGAGTCCGCCCAAACGGAAAATGGATACAGCCCGGCGGCGCACCCCAACGCCCGCTTCACCACGCCCGCCGCCCAGTGCCCGATCATCGCGCCCGAGTGGGAGGACCCCAAGGGCGTGCCGATCTCGGCGATCCTCTTCGGCGGCCGCCGCGCGAGCGCGGTGCCGCTGGTGACGGAGTCCTTCGACTGGAACCACGGCGTGTTCCTCGGTGCGAACGTCGCCTCCGAGAAGACCGCCGCGGCCGAGGGCAAGGTCGGCGAGCTGCGCCGCGACCCGTTCGCGATGCTGCCGTTCTGCGGCTACAACATGGGCGACTACATGGCCCACTGGATCAAGGTCGGTGCCGACAAGGACCAGTCCAAGCTGCCGAAGATCTACTACGTGAACTGGTTCCGGAAGAACGCCGACGGCAAGTTCGTCTGGCCCGGCTTCGGTGAGAACTCCCGCGTCCTGAAGTGGATCGTCGACCGCCTCGACGGGCGGGCCGAGGGCGTCGAGACCCCCATCGGCATCCTGCCGACGGCGGCGTCCCTGGACACGGACGGGCTCGAACTGCCCGCCGCCGACCTGGACTTCCTGTTGACGGTCGACAAGGAGGTGTGGCGGGAGGAGGCCGCGCTGGTCCCCGAGCACCTCAACACCTTCGGCGCGCATGCTCCGAAGGAGCTGTGGGACGAGTACCACGCCCTGGTCGCCCGCCTGGGCTGACGTCTTTCCCCCACCCACCCGCCCTTCCCTGTGGCCGCAGCCCCAGCCCCCGCGTACGGCTGGG
>NZ_JBHYJH010000334.1:0-4642 GCF_042740445.1 Streptomyces sp. NPDC059003
GTCTGGGGCGGAGCCCCAGTTCGGGAAGGGGCGGGCTTGGGGGCTACGCGGCAGCGCCCCGCCCCAGCAGCGCCCTGATCGGATGCCACAGCTCCCCCGCCGCCATGGCCTCCGTGCGCCATATCAGCCCGTCGGGGTGGTGGAGGACCGCCGTGACCTCGTCCGGCGTCGGTGGGCGCGCGTTGCCGCGCAGGTACACCGCCCGCAGCCCCAGATTCCGCAGCCGCGTCAGCGCCCGCGCCCGGTTCCCCGCGTGCACGAGCACCCGCACCGCGCCGCCGCCGCTCGCCGGGCTCGGCAGGGTCAGTGCCACCACCACACTGCCGTTCGGCAGCTTGCAGAAACCTCCAGCGGCCATGCCGTGTCACACCCCCGTGAGACGTCGCGTCAATAAGAAATCCACAGCACGCACCTAAACACGATCGGCCGCCGCCCGCTAGGGGGCGACGGCCGATCAGCCGCTCGCAGGTCTCTGACCTGCGAAGACGAGAAATTGTTCGAGGGTTAGCGCGCCGAGCGGTCCACCTGGACCGTGATCGATGAGCCGTCCTTCGGCTGCTTCAGGATCTTGATCTTGGTGTTGGTGTCAGTGACCTTCACGCTGCCGGTGGGGTTCTGCGGGTACCAGTACGTGCCCTTGTGATCGTCGAAGACGGAGACGCCCTTCTTCGAGGTGATCTTCAGCGGCGCGTCCGCGTTGTGGAGCGTGATCGCGTCCGTGCGGTACTTCGAGAACGGCGCGTCGAACGGCTGGATCTTGTTGCGCAGGAGCGTGCCGTCCGTCCACTTCAGCGGCTTGGCGTGGGCGTCGACCGGAAGGATCAGGCCCTGGCCGTGGTGCTTGCTGACGTTGTTGTCCTTCTGGGAGGTGTCCCACTGCCAGATCAACAGGCCGGTCTGGTACGGGTAGTGCTCGACCCAGTCGGGACGGGACGCGAAACCGAAGTTGTACGGGCCGACCTTGAGGGTCTTGTCGTACGACACGTACTGCCGGTTCTCGGCGAAGTAGTACTGCTTGTACTTCTTCGTGAAGGACTCGCCGATGCGCGAGAAGCCCTTCACCTTCCAGCCGTTGTCGCCGTTCTCGGCGCCGTCGGTGAACAGCTTGGTGCCGTCCGCGGTGAGGGCGATCTCGTCGGCCGCGAAGCCCTTGAGCGAGGTGCCGCCGTCGGTGGCGTAGCGGAAGCGGACGTCGATCTTCTTGCCCGCGTAGGCGTCGAGCGGGTAGACGAGCTTCTGGTACTTCGCCGGGGAGCCGGTCAGGGCCGGCTTGTCGCCGCCGTCACGGGTGATGGGGCGGCCGTCGGCGGTGCCGTCGACGGGCGTCCAGTTGGCGCCGCCGTCCGTGGACACCTCGGTGTAGAGGTAGTCGTAGTTCCGCTCGATGTCCCACCAACCCTGCAGCGACAGCTCGGCCTTGGACTTGCCGGTGAGGTCGACGGAGCGGGTGAGGGTGTTCTTGAGGTTGTCGTCCTGGCCGCTCCACCACTGCTTGCTGCCCTCGGTGGGCTTGGCGACGGTCGTGGTGACCGGCTTCTTGGGGAGCGTGACGAGCAGCGCCTGCTTGTTGCGGGTGTTGTACTCGGACACACCCAGCTTGTGCGTGGACTTCGTGGCGGCCTTCGCCTTGGCGTAGTTGAGCCAGCCCAGCTGGAACTTGTCCCAGGCGTTCATGTCACCGGGCAGGTCGCCGATGGCGTTCTTGCCGGTGCCGAGCCAGGAACCGGCCGACATCAGCGACCAGAAGCCGACGGAGTTCTCCTCGCCCATCGCGGGACCCGTGGTGTCGTACAGGTCCGGCAGGCCGAGGTCGTGGCCGTACTCGTGGGCGAAGACGCCGAGTCCGCCGTTCTCCGGCTGCATCGTGTAGTCGCCGACCCAGATGCCCGACTTGCCGATCTGGGTGCCGCCCGACTTGTTGCCCGTGGGACCGGTGCGGCCCGCGTCGTCGCCGTACGCGTACCAGCGGTGCGCCCACAGGGCGTTCTCGCCCTCGGCGCCGCCGCCCGCCGACTCGTCCTCGCCCGCGTGGACGATCTGGAAGTGATCGATGTAGCCGTCGGGCTCGTTGAAGTTGCCGTCGTTGTCGAAGTCGTAGCGGTCCCACTTGTCGTACTTCGCGAGGTCCGCCTTGATCTGGGCGTCCGTGCGGCCCTTGGCCTTCTGGTCCGCGACCCAGGCGGTGACGCCGTCCTTGACCGCGTCCCACACGTTGGCGCAGTTGTTGTCGCCGCAGTAGTTGGAGCCGTAACGGGCCTCGTTGTAGTCGACCTTGACCCAGTCGGAGACCCCGCCCTCGACCGAGTAGCGGCCCGAGGAGGTCTTCTCGTAGTACGTCTTCAGCGAGTGCTTGCGCTTGCCGCTGCTGTCCTTGCCCTCGCCGAAGTACAGGTCCTTGAAGTGCTTGCGGTTGTAATCGGCCTGCCAGGCCGTGCTGTTGTCCTTCGCACGGTCCGGCTTGGGTATCTTGTTGTGCAGCGGGCCCGGCTCGCCGCCGTACTTCTTGACGGGCGGCTGCGGCCCGTCGGGACCGTCGGGGTCGTACATGGTGGTGTCGTCCACCTTGTCCCCGAACTCCACGAGAATCGTGAAGATCTTGTCGGTCTTCTCCCGGCCGAGCTCGACGTACTTCTTGTCGTCGAGCTTGACGACGTTGGAGCCGCCGCGCTTCTTCACCTCGGCCTCGCCCGACACGACCTGCTCCAGGGCGGCCTTGCGCTGCTGCGCCTGCTGCTTGCTGAACGGTCCGTCGAGGTCGTGGTCGACCTGCGTCTTGGGGTCCGCCGGGTCGCGGCGGTCGACGGCGGGTGCGTCCTTCGCCGCGGCCGCGTCGCCGTCGTCGGCCGCCGCCACCCCGTACGCCGAGAACGTCGCGGTGGCCGCGGCGAGGGCCACGGCCGCGGCCGCGACTCTGAACGTCCGTCTCTTGACTGTCACTTGATGCTTTCCTCCCCCGCGCCCGCGACACGGACCGCGTATCCCGGTCTGAGGAGGTCCGCGCGCGATATGCGCGTCACAAGTGACGACATTCGACCGGAGCGGGGGAAGAAAAGACAGACCTTGACTTGAACAGGCCAAGTGCTCTATGCAGACGCGATCGTCCGGCATCCGGACATGATCGGCATTCCGGGGCCCCGCGCCCGAACGGCATATTGCACCGTCAACGGGCGCGTGCAACGGTCCAGTTGATGGAATGCATGAATCCATGCGCCCCCCGTGCACCGGCGCCGTGTGTTAGGTCACGCTTACCGGATGGCATCGTCGGGCATGGAGGCAAACAGAGTCGAAACAGCGTCTATTTCTACGGTGCGGGCGGATGCTCGGCAAGGCATCCAAGTCGGCACCAGAGAGCACCCTTCGATTCGTATACGTTCACATACGTCCATACCGCCTGGATCTTCCGGATCCCACTGGAACGCCCGGATCACCCCCGCATCCGCTGTCCCGAGGACGGATCACGCCATGTCTCGCCCCATGCCTCGTCCGACCGCCGCACAGCTCTCCTATGGTGCCGCGACCGTCATCTGTTCCACCCTCGCCATGCTCCTGCTCTCCCAGGCGACTTCTCCACCGGGAGTCGCGGTCATAACGGTCGCCGCCCTCGGGCTCGGCCTGCTCGTTGCCTTAACGGTTCCTCTCCCCAAGCCGGAACCCGAGCCGGTGCTCCCGCCCCCCGCGCCCCGCGAGGAGCGGATCCCGGCGCAGCGGACGGTCATCGGACCGGTCCCGCTGCCCGACCCCGTCCACGAGCCCGTGCGCGAACCCGCCGGTCCCTGACCTCCGCGCCGTACGCGCCCGTACGCGAAACGGCGGGCCCGTGACGTATCCGGACCCGCCGCCGACGCGATCCCCGGTGCCGCCGCAGCACCGGGTCTCACGCATGCCTGCTCAACTGACGCTGACCACCACCGTCTTGGCCGCCTTGTCGTGCAGCCCCTGTTTGTAGGGCTTGTCGAAGAAGCTCCAGCCGCCGCAGATCGCCGTCCAGATGCAGGCGCAGCAGAACGCGAACGGCACCCACAGGACCGCGGCGCGGGCGAGCGCCGTCTGCAGGGTGGGCGTCGACCCGTCGTTGAGGTTGGCCACGCGCAGGCCGAGCCACTTCTTGCCGAGCGTCTGACCGTTCTTGGAGATGAAGTAGCTGTCGTACGCCACGTAGAGCAGAGCGGCGAGCAGTGCCTGGCCGAATGACTTGCTGTACTCGACCTTGTCCGGGTCGAGGTCGTACTCGTTCGTGCCGAACGCCCAGGTGAGCAGCCAGACGACCACGCCCACGATGATCATGTCGATGATGCGGGCGAGGACGCGTTTGCCGCTGTCGGCGAGTGGGGGCATGCCGGCGAGGGGGTCGCCGCCGCCGTAGGGGTCGCCGCCGTAAGGGGGCGGGGTCCCGCCGGGGGGCGGTGGGGTGTCGTACGGGGAGCCGCTGCCCGTCGGGGGTGGCTGCTTCCTGAACGGGTCGTTGTCGTCGGGGTCCGGGCTGCCGGGGTATTGCGGCGGTTCGGTGCTCATGGGGTGAGTGCACCTCGAAGTGGGGGGCGGCGCGAGTGGCGGGCGGCTGTACGGGTTACGGGTGACCTCGCGGGTGGCGCCCCAGTCCCGCCCCTTCCCGAACTAGGGGGCTGCACCCCCTAGCACCCCC
>NZ_JBHYJH010000335.1:0-4494 GCF_042740445.1 Streptomyces sp. NPDC059003
TCGGGGGTGCTAGGGGGCTGGCCCCCTAGTTCGGGAAGGGGCGGGTCTGGGGCGCCCCCGCGAGGGTCAGCCGGAATCTCGCCCCACCCCCACCCGGCACCTCCGCCACCAGCTCCGCCCCGTGCGCCCGCGCAATCTGCCGCGCCATCGCGAGCCCGAGCCCGGACCCGGGCAACGCCCGCGCCTTCTCCGCACGGTAGAAGCGGTCGAAGACATGGGGGAGATCCTCGGGAGCGATCCCGGGCCCGTGGTCGCGGACGGTCAGGCCGGCGGCGGTGAGGGCCACCTCCACGAGCCCGCCCGGCGGGGAGAACTTCGCCGCGTTGTCGAGGAGGTTGGTGACGAGCCGGGCCAGGCGGGCGGGAACGCCGGGGAGGGTGAGCCCGGCGGCGTCGGGGGCGACGTCGAGGGTGAAGACGACGGCGGGCCAGTGCTCCCGCGCCGCGTCCACGACGTGCGCGACGAGCGGCACCAGGGCGACATCCTCGACCAACGGCTGCGGCTCCTCGTCGCGCGCGAGCTCGATGAGGTCGTTTACCAGACCGGTGACCTCGCGCAGCTGCCGGGCGAGCGCCCCGGACGCCCGGTCCCGCTGGGCCTTGTTCAACAGGTCGGCGCGAGCGAGGAGTTCGGCGTTGGTGCGCAGCGCCGTCAGCGGCGTACGCAGCTCGTGCGAGGCGTCGGCGACCAGGCGGCGGCGCGCGGCGACCGACTCCTCCAGCTCACCGAGCATGGTGTTGAACGCGGTGGCGAGCCGCGTGACCTCGTCCTCGCGGCCCGGCGGCCCCGGCGGCAGCTCGATGCGGTGCCGCGCGTCCCGCGTCGCCGCGATGCGCTCGGCGGTCGCGGTGAGCCGGCCGACCGGCGCGAGCCCGGTGCGCGACACCCAGTAGCCGCCGAGCGCGGAGAGCAGCACGCCGGCGCCGCCGACGGCCACCAGGATCAGCGCGGTCTGGCGCACCCCGCGCTCGGCGATGTCGGCGCGCAGGGCGACCTGGACGGCGGTGCCGTTGCGGTACGTGGTGGTGAGCATGCGGGCCGGCTTGCCGCCCGGGAGGGTGAAGCTCGTGTAGTACGCGGGCAGTTCGTGCGCGGCGACCTGGCGGGTTGCGGGGGTGACGGGCAGCAGGTACGGCTCCTTGGGGTCGTCCGCGGCCTTCGCGGGGACGATCTGGGAGCAGGCGGGGGCGCCGAGGAAGCGGCACTCGCCGGTGAGGACGCCGAGGTCCTTGCCGTCCGCGTGCTGCTGGGCGGCGAGGGTCGCTGACTGCGCCAGATTCTGGTCGAGCTGCTGGTAGAGCTTGTACCGGAGCACGAAGAATGCGGCCGTGCAGACGCAGATCGCGACGACGGCGACCGCGGCCGACGCGGCGAGCGCGAGCCGCGTACGCAACGGACGGCGGCGCCGCCAGCGGGTGCCGAGGCGGCGGCGGGAGCTCACGGCGACCCGAGCCGGTAGCCGACGCCGTGCACGGTGTGCACGAGCCGGGCCTCGCCGCCGGACTCCAGCTTGCGGCGCAGATACCCCACGTACACCGCCAGGGAGTTGGAGTCCGGGCCGAAGTCGCGGCCCCACACCGCCTCGTGGATCAGTGGGCGCGGAAGGACCTGCCCCGCGTTGCGCAGCAGCAGCTCAAGGAGCGAGGCCTCCGTGCGGCTGAACTCGATGCGGCGCCCGTCGCGGACACCGGTGCGGGTGCGCGGGTCGAAGGTCAGGTCCTGGTACGTCAGGTCGGGCCCCTCGCGTTCGGGTTCGGCCGCGTCCGGCGCGGCGCGGCGCAGGAGCGCCCGGACCCGGGCCACCAACTCGTCCAGAGCGAACGGCTTGACGAGGTAGTCGTCGGCGCCCGCGTCCAGGCCGTCCACGCGGTCGCTCACCGAGTCGAGGGCGGTCAGGACGAGCACGGGGACGCGGTCGCCCGCCGCGCGCAGCTGACGGCACACGGCGAGGCCGTCCATGACCGGCATCAGCACGTCGAGGACGACGAGGTCCGGCTCCCAGCGCGCCACCGCGGCCAGGGCCCGCTGCCCGTCACCCACGCCGCGCACATGGTGGCCCTCGACGGTGAGGGCGTCCTCCACGGCCGCGCGGACCTCCGGGTCGTCGTCGACGACGAGGATCTTTGAGCTCATGCACCTACCGTGCCAAATGTTGCTCTTAAAACCCTCTTAGGGCGGATCGTCATGCTCCAGCGGCATGGACACCACCGGCACGCACACCCACTCGGTCACCCCCTCGGGCACCCGCACGGACTCCCGCCCCCGGCTCTCCGTCGTGATCGGCGCGGGCGGCACCGGCGGGCACATCTACCCCGGTCTCGCCCTCGCCGACGCCCTGCGCCGGGCCGTACCCGACGCGGTGATCTCCTTCGTGGGCACCGAGCGCGGCCTGGAGACCCGGCTCATCCCGGACGCCGGGTACCGCCTGCACACCGTCGACATGATCCCCTTCGACCCCTCGCTCGGCGCCCGGCGCTATCTGCTGCCCGCCGCGCTGCTGAAGTCCGGCGCCCAGTGCCGGGCCATCCTGCGCGACCAGCGGGCGCAGGTCGCCGTCGGCATGGGCGGCTACCCCAGCGCACCCGTGATCGTCGGCGCCCGCATGGCGGGCCTGCCCAGCGTCATCCACGAGTCCAACGCCGTGCCCGGACGCGCCAACCGCTTCGCCGCCCGGCTCACCCCGCACATCGCCGTCGCCTTCGACCGCAGCCGCGCCCACCTGCCCGGCGGTGACCGCGCCCACACCACCGGCATGCCCATCGCCGCCGCCCTCGCGCACCTGGACCGCGCCGCCCTGCGCGCCGGCGCCCGGCGCGCCCTCGGCGTACCGGAAGGGGCCCGCCTCCTCCTCGTCAACGGCGGCAGCCTCGGCGCGGCCCGCCTCACGGACGCCGCGCTCGGGCTCGCCGCGCGCTGGCGGGAGCGCGGCGACGTCCACCTGTTGATCAAGACCGGACCCGCCGCCCTGGAGGAGGCGCGGGCGCGGCTCGCGTACGAGGGCGGGGACGCCGTCGCCCGCGTGGTGCCGTACCTGGACCGGATGGACCTCGCGTACGCCGCCGCCGACCTCGTGGTGTGCCGCGCGGGCTCCGCGACCGTCGCCGAGCTGGCGTCCACCGGCGTGCCCGCCGTCCTCGTGCCCTACCCGCACGCCCCCGGCGACCACCAGACCCACAACGCGCGGGTCCTCTCCGACGCCGGGGCGGGCCTGCTCCTGCCCGACGCGGAGACCACCGCGGACCGGCTCGCGCAGCTCGTCGGGCCGCTCATCGCCGACCCGGCGCGGCTCGCCGCGATGAGCGGCGCCGCGGATGCGGGCCCGCACGCCCGCGCCGCCGACCTGCTCGCCGAGCGGGTCCTCCACCTCACCCACCACAACGCTCACTTGGAGTACGCGTGACCACCTTCAGCTGGCAGCACCGCACCGTCCTCGTCACCGGCGCGGAGGGCTTCATCGGCTCGACGCTCGTCGACCTGCTCCTGGAGCGCGGGGCGCGCGTCCGCGCCTTCGTGCACTACAAGCCGTACGCGGACAAGGGCCACCTCGCGCACCTCCTCGACGACCCGCGGGTGGAGCTGATCGCGGGCGACGTGCGGGACGCGGGCCGCGTGATGGACGCCGTCGCGGGCTGCGACACCGTCTTCCACCTCGCCGCGCTCATCGGCATCCCCTACTCGTACGACTCCCCGGGCGCGTACGTCCAGACGAACGTCGTCGGCACCGAGAACGTCGCGGAGGCCTGCCGCAGGCACGCCGTGCGGCGCCTGATCCACACCTCCACCAGCGAGGTGTACGGGACCGCCCTGACCGCCCCCATCAGCGAGGCGCACCCGCTCCAGCCGCAGTCCCCGTACTCCGCCTCGAAGATCGGCGCCGACATGATGGCGCTCTCGCACTGGCACGCCTTCGAGCTGCCGGTGACGGTGGTGCGCCCCTTCAACACGTATGGCCCGCGGCAGTCCGCGCGCGCCGTCATCCCCACGATCCTGGCCCAACTGCACGCCGGTGCGCGGCAGATCAAGCTCGGGTCGCTGACGCCGACGCGGGACTTCACGTACGTCACGGACACGGCGCGCGGCTTCCTCGCCGCGGCGGAGTCCGGGGACTGTGTCCTCGGACAGGTCCTCAACCTCGGTACGGGGGAGGAGATCTCGATCGGGGACCTGGCCGACGCGCTCATCGCTGCGAGCGGGCGGGACGCGGAGGTCGTCGTGGACCCGGCCCGCCTGCGCCCCTCCGGGAGCGAGGTGGAACGGCTCCTCTCCGACAACTCCCGGGCCCGTGAGCTCACCGGCTGGGAGCCGGAAGTTCCCCTCGCGGAGGGCCTGAAGCGCACCTCCGCGTGGGTCGCGGACCACCCCACCCTCTTCGCCCCAACCCGCTACCAGGTCTGACCCACATTCCCCACCCACCCGCCCTTCCCCGCTCCCGCGTCCGAATGGGGCTGCGCCCCTTTCCCCCCTTGTCGGCGCTCCGCGCCTCGCCCTCAAACG
>NZ_JBHYJH010000336.1:0-4459 GCF_042740445.1 Streptomyces sp. NPDC059003
CCAGCTACAACGGGACCCTGCGGCGCCTGTCCGAGGCCAGGAAGCGATCCGTTCGGCCAGCGGAACTGACGGACGACGCCCGTATGCTCCTCGCCCGTGTCCAGCAGGCGAAGGCGACGGCGCGCACCTCGGCCGTACACCACCTTGACCTGATCGACCGGCAGCACAACGAAGTGGCCCTCCCCCGGCAGGAATGGGAGATCGCTCAAGCCCTGCGCGAGTACAGCCGCCTGGTCCAGGCGGAGCCCAAGGGCCCCGACACAAGCAGCAAGCTTGCCGCCCTGCTCGACACCCGACGACGGCCCTCAAGACCAGCCTCGACGGCATCGAGCGGCGCATCACCGCCTTGGAGGTGTACGCCGACCAGGTCACCGAGGCGGACAACCGGTACCAGGAGCTGCAGCAGATCCATCAGCTCACCGACGACAGAGGCGATGTCCTCGAGCTCCTCGCCAGCACCGTCCGCGATGACCTCGCCGTGGCCGAGCTCAGCCGTATGACCGAAAAGTCCGCCACCGTCGCCGCGACCTTCACCGCCGCCCTGGACGCCGCCGTCATCGCCCTGCCCCTACGCAAGACCGCCTGACCGACGGGGAACAGAAGAGGTCCACGGCCAATCAGCCCAGTGGACGGCTCGCCGAGTCCGCGCTGAGAGCGGAAGCACACCGCGGCGGCCGGCGCCAAGGATTCGCCGGGGCGTGACGGTCCTGACGGCCTCCTGATCTGCTGCGGCCATGCACACTCTCAAGTCATGGGAACGGAAGCTGATGAGGCCGCTCGAACGGCGACTGATGAAGCCGCTCCGGCTGTCGCCCTGCTGCTCGGCGACACCCACGGACCGTATCCGTGCCCTCGCTGCCGAGGCGCCGCGCAGGGCCGCCCCCTGCAGTACGAGGAGTAGGAGCCCCTCCTCGATGGGGTGATGGAGCCCAGTTCCGTGGATCTGGCGGTCATCGCCGATGAAGCGGGCGTCACCATCGACTCCCTTGTCGGCATCCGCGGATACGCCCTGTTCCGCAAGCGGCTGCGGTCGCGCATCGCACGGATGTACTGGTGGAGCCAGGGAATCGGCCGCCACCGCTGCCCGGAGGACTGCTCCTGAACGGTGAGGGCGGCCCCAGCCCTTCGGATGCTGTTGGTCAATTCCGCCCCGCTGGATCTCATCCAGTGGGGCGGAGTGCTGCGAAGGGTGAGATGCGGGTTCGGGCGAGGGGTCTGCCGGTGAGCCAGGCGTCGAGGCGGGTGAGGTTGATGGTGGCGCCGGTGAAGTGGTGTTGCAGTCGGGTCTTGGCGAGTCCGCGGTAGCGGGATCGGCGCAGGCCGAAGGCCTGGACGGCTTGGGAGATGGTGCCCTCGACGCCGGCGCGGTGTCCGTAACGACGGCGCCAGTCGTCGGTGTCCTGTTCGACGCGGACCTGCTGGAGGATGTCGTGCTCGGCTGCCGGCCGCAGGGTCAAGTTGCGGCCGGTCTTGGCATCGGTGCATGAGGTCCGCAGTTCGCATGGACCGCAGTGCCGGGCAGCGAACCGGACCCGGGTGACCGGAGTATCCCGGTGGCTTCTGGCCTCCCGCCAGACGACGCTGGTCTGGCCGCCCGGACAGACGGCCTGGCGCTGGTCCCAGTCGACGGTGAAGCGGGTGTTGTCGAAGAAATCGCCGCTCACCTGCCCCTTCACGCTGATGGCCTTGACCGGTCCGACCAGTTCCACATTGTGATCATCCCGGGCGTGATGGATCTGTTCAGCGTCGACGTAACCGGCGTCCACCAGGTGATCGTCTGGCAGCAGGCCGCGCTCGGCCAAGGCGGTGTGGATGTCCTCCAGGACGACGACGTCGTTGACCGGTGCCGGCGTGGTCTGGATGTGCGTGATCAGATGCGGGGCATCGGGCTCGCAGGTCTCGCTGAGGTGGACCTTGTAGCCGGACCAGCCCAGGTCTCGCTTCGAACCGGTCCGGGCCTCGGGTTCGTAGGGCGTGCGTAAGCGGATCAGGCCCGGCGGAAGGTGCTTGGAGTCACGCCAGCGCACGGCGCCGTCGACGGAGTGGAATTGCTGCACCCAGGTCTGCCGCAGGAACTCCACCGAGGGCAGCTGCCGCAAGCCGGGCGGCGCCAAGTCCGACCAGAGGGCCTCAAGCAGCACCGTGCCATCGGCTCCGCACTGGTCAGCGTGCTCGACGCGGGCAGCCCACCGGGACGCGAAACGGCTGTCCTCCGGTCGGCCCGCATAGCGGTCGAACCACTCCGGCGCCGCCACCGTCACCAGCCAGTCCCCGGCCGCCTCCGCCACCTGGTTCAGTGCCGCACGCAGTGTCTCGACCACGAACTCCAGCCGGTTCAGGTCCCGTGTCGCGGCCAGCACATGGGTGGCGTCCGTGCGCTGGCGCTTGCCCGCCTTGACCAGTCCGGCATCCCGCGCGGCCCGCAGCACCGTGTCAAACACCACCCGGCCCGCGTCGCCGTCGACCAGCCGGGCCCGGAACTCGCTCAGCGCGGAGAAGTCGAACCCGGTATCCGTCAGCTCCAGCGAGAGGGCGTACTTCCAGTCCAAGCGCGAGGCCACCGCATGCGCGGCCTGCCGGTCCGTGAGCCCCTCCGCGAACTGCAACACCGACACCAGCGCAAGCCGGGCCGGCGACACAGCCGGGCGCCCCCTGACCGGGTACAACTCCTCGAACTGGGCATCAGTGAAGACCGGCCCGAGCGCGTCCCGCACCCGCATCGCTAGACACCCCTTCGGGAACACCGCACGCGCCACCCGCACGGTCTCCTCCGGGACATCCCCCAGCTCCACCCCACACAACGACACGAACCCACCCCTGAACACGACGACGGCCTGCACAACCCCAACGGGGACATACAGGCCGTCGTCACGCAGGCCCCGGATTTACCAACAGCGTCCCTTCGGCTGGGGCCGCCCTCACCGGTAGACGCGCACCGTCGGCGTCCAGGCGAACCAGCAGACTGCGCGACGGCCTTCACCCGCCAACGGCCCGGAACACGAGGTGTCCGGTCTGCTGCAGAGACTTCACCGGTCTCCCGCTCCCGGACACGGATTCCCCCTCATGGCCTTCACCGCAGTACATGCCGACCTCGGACAGCTTGACGCCACCCACAGCGACCTCGGCTGCGGACTCGGCTGGCAAGAGATCTACCGAACCCGGCCACGTCCGCCACTTTCCTGCCCCGAATGCGGCTGGCCCGTGCACGCTAACCGCTCCCCGCGCCGGATCCGGTACTTCGCCCACGACGCCGACCGCACCACGGACTGCCAGTTGTCGAACGAGTCGCTGGAGCACCACCTCACCAAGCTGGAGCTCGCCGCGGCGATACGACGCGCGGGCTGACAGGCCGACCTTGAGCACCGGGCCCCGGACGGATCCTGGCGGGCCGACGTGCCCGCCATCTCTCCGACGGGCGAGCAGCGCACCGCGTGGGAAGCACAGCTGTCCCCGATCACCGAGGATGACCTGCGCGAGCGCACCAGGCGTTACGCCGCCTCCGGGATCGGTGTCTGCTGGGTGACGCCCCGGGACCGGGTGCCGTGGCTGGGTACCTCGCCAGAACGGCGCGGTGAGGCATGGACGGTCGCTGACGGCATCGCCCGTTTCGACGAGAAGCGCGGCTCGTGGGTCCGGCATGAGGACATGCGGCAACGCCAGGACGTCCTCAAGCGCGAGCGCCTGGAGCGCGAAGCGGCCGCCGAGCAGCGCCGGCAGGAGCGAGAGAAGGCCCGTCAGGAGGAAGCGGCCCGCAGCCGGGCTATCAAGGAAGAGGCAGCCCGCGAAGCGGCACAGGCCCGGCGGGCCCAACAGGCAGCAGCAGCCGAGAAGCGTCATCAAGAGCTCTTGCGCCAGTGGGGGGGGCGGAACGCCAGTGCGAGGAAGCAGAACGGCAGCGAAGGGCCGAGGAGGCCCGGATGGCTGCCGAGCGACGCCGGGAGGAAGAACGCCTGGAGCTCGAGGCGGCGCGGGCGTGGTGGAGCGCGGTGTCCGCGAACCAGTTCCAGGACCTCCTTGACGCGGTGAGCGCACACGCGTTGAACAACTGCTCGGCCCCGGCACGACCCCGCGGCAAGCTCGTCCTCGATGCGCAGTCACGCACCCGACGAGGAGCACCACAACCGGGTGTGGCGGTTCCCAGAGGCAGTCGAAGCCATTGAGCGGGCCGAGCTGGCGATGCAGGAATGGCGCAGTGACCCCGACACCCCATTCCGGGCGTACCTGCTGACGTGGTCGGTCCAAGCCGTGCAAGAAGCACAGCCACCGCAGCCGCACGGGCCGTGACACGGCGAGTCTGGCGATAGGGTGCGACACCTGTTCGGCAACACCGGTCCTTCGCCGCCCTGTCACAAAGGCCGACGAGGCCCCGGTGAAGCGGCACCGTGTCCAGGCCGCAGAGCTCGACAGCAACTTCACCACGACCACCCACCCCGCACCCACGGCTCGGGGATCCCTCATC
>NZ_JBHYJH010000337.1:0-4419 GCF_042740445.1 Streptomyces sp. NPDC059003
GGGTCCAGGGGGGCGGAGCCCCCCTGGTTCGGGAAGGGGTGGGCCTGGGGCGCCCCCGCGAGGGCACGCTACGACGCCGGAACCCGCCGCCCCGGCGCCCGACTCCCCGCCTGCGGCTGCCCCTGCTGAGGCGGCCGCCGCCGTCGCCGCTCCCGCCCCATCAGCCGGAGCTTGCGGACGGTCACGATGGAGCCGGCGACCAACGTGCCGCCGTACAGCCAGCCCGCATGCAGGGCCAGCGAGGTGAGCAGGCCCATGAACTGGCCGCCGAAGCCGCCGGTGCCGTCGGCGATCGGGAGGATCCCGGCCGCGAAGGCGATCGGCACGGCGACGGGGGCGGTCACCAGGTCGGCGGGCCGCACCCACAGCGCCGTGAGCGCGCTCACGGGCAGGAAGAAGAATCCGTACGCGACGATCGAGCTGCCGAAGAGCAGCCGCAGCAGGCATGCGAGCAGGAACATGACAGCGGCGGCGAAGAGCCCGCCGCCGAGCCCGGTCAGACGGGGGTTCGGCATCCGGCGCAGGGCGCGGTACAGCGGCATCCGGCGCAGCCTGCGGTACAGCGGGGTCCTGCGCAGGGCGCGGCCGAGCCGGGTCGACGACGGGCGCGGACGGGAGGCGGCCCGGTAGACCGTCGCCGACTCCGCGGGGCTGCCCTGCTCGGGCAGGGGCGCGGTACGGCGCGGCCGGGCGCTCGGGGTACGGGTCCTGTGTTGCTCCACCGGTCCAACCTAGGTCGGCGCCGCCCGGGGAACCGGCATTGGGACACGCGTTTTGGCCGAGCTTGGCGAAGCGTTCGACAGTCAGGCGTACGCGGGCGGGGCGCGGTGGCCGTCACACCGTAGACTGGTGGATCGCGCCTCAGACATCGAGGGCCGACATCGAGGGCCGACGAGCACCGACGAGGGCCCCGGACGACGAGGGCGCGCGGCCCTCACGCCAGTCCCCCTCCAGCTCTCACGTACGGGAAGTCGCAACGTGTCGCTCACGATCGGAATCGTCGGTCTGCCCAACGTCGGCAAGTCGACCCTGTTCAACGCCCTGACCAAGAACGACGTCCTTGCGGCCAACTACCCGTTCGCGACGATCGAGCCGAACGTGGGCGTCGTCGGCGTCCCGGACGACCGGCTCACGAAGCTGGCCGAGATCTTCGGCTCCCAGAAGATCCTCCCGGCGACGGTCGACTTCGTCGACATCGCGGGCATCGTGCGCGGCGCGAGCGAGGGCGAGGGCCTGGGCAACAAGTTCCTCGCGAACATCCGCGAGTCCGACGCGATCTGCCAGGTCATCCGCGCCTTCAAGGACGAGAACGTCGTGCACGTCGACGGCAAGGTCTCGCCCAAGGACGACATCGAGACGATCAACACCGAGCTGATCCTCGCCGACCTCCAGACCATCGAGAAGGTCCTGCCGCGCCTCCAGAAGGAGTCGCGGATCAAGAAGGACATCGCTCCGAAGGTGGCGGCGGTCGAGGCGGCGAAGGAAATCCTGGAGAAGGGCGACACGCTCTTCTCGGCCGGAATCGTCCAGGGCAGCGGCAACGAGGAGCTCCTCCACGACCTGCACCTCCTCACCACCAAGCCGTTCCTCTACGTCTTCAACGTGGACGAGGACGAGCTGACCGACGACGCCTTCAAGGCCGAGCAGCGCGCCCTGGTCGCCCCCGCCGAGGCGATCTTCCTCAACGCCAAGCTGGAGGCCGACCTCGCCGAGCTCGACGAGGAGGACGCCCTGGAGCTCCTCCAGTCCGTCGGCGCTGAGGAGCCCGGCCTCGCCACGCTGGCCCGCGTCGGCTTCCGCACCCTCGGCCTGCAGACCTACCTCACGGCGGGCCCGAAGGAGTCCCGCGCCTGGACCATCAAGAAGGGCGCGACGGCCCCCGAGGCGGCCGGTGTCATCCACACCGACTTCCAGAAGGGCTTCATCAAGGCCGAGGTCATCTCCTTCGCCGACCTGGTCGAAACGGGCTCGGTGGCCGAGGCCCGCGCGGCCGGCAAGGCCCGCATGGAGGGCAAGGACTATGTGATGCAGGACGGGGACGTGGTGGAGTTCCGCTTCAACGTCTGACGTTCCGCAGCGACGTCCGAACCGTCGAAAGGG
Source organism: Streptomyces sp. NPDC059003 (assembly GCF_042740445.1). Classification (NCBI taxonomy): domain Bacteria; kingdom Bacillati; phylum Actinomycetota; class Actinomycetes; order Kitasatosporales; family Streptomycetaceae; genus Streptomyces; species Streptomyces sp. NPDC059003. The sequence continues at coordinate 2,101 of NZ_JBHYJH010000337.1, forward strand.
GCCGGGCTCTGTCGAGCCCGGCCCCTTTCAGCGTCCAGGCGTGAGCTTGTCGAGGTCGATGCCGATCTCGAAGGGGAGCTCTCGCTGGAGGGTGTGGCGGAAGATTCCGGCGGGGGCGTAGGCGCTGGTGGGTTCGTCGAGTTCGTAGGCGTGGACGACGGGGGCACCGTCTTCGTCTTCGATGCGCCAGTAGTGCGGGATGCCTGCCGCGGCGTACTTGCGGAGTTTCACCGTGCGGTCCCGGTGGGCGGATTCGGGGGAGACGACCTCGACGACGAGGCTGACTTCGTCCGGCGTGAACCAGGTACGGGCAGCGTCGTACTCTGCGCTCGTCACCAGCAGATCCGGCTCGGGCCGGTTGCGCTCGTCGAGCCTGATGGTCATCTCGCGGCCGATCCTGATGCCTGCGGGCGCCTGTTCCATGAGCGCGACGGTGAGCATGGTGACGAGGTGGCCATGCCACCACCGCTGCGGGGACATCATGAGGACGAGGGCTCCGTCGATCAGCTCGGTGTGGCGAGGGGCTTCCGGAAGGCGGTCAAGATCCTCCGCGAACCAGCCTTCCTCACGCGGCGGGCGCATCCAGTCGGGCACTGCGGTCATGCTCCAACCGTACCGAGCAGCGGCGGGCCTGGCGTCGGGAATGTGTGTTCGGGCCGCCCGTCCCCTCCGGTGCCCGCCCCATTGACGCCCCACCCCCGCACCCCCACCGTGGCCCCCATGGACGATGACGATCTCTGTTTTCTCGATGCCGTGGAGCTCGCTCGGATGGTGCGGGAGCGGGAGGTGTCCGCGCGGGAGGTGGTGGGGGCTCAGCTCGGGCGGGTGGAGCGGGTGAATCCGGTGGTGAACGCCATCGTCACGCTCGATGGGGAGGGGGCGCTCGCCGCGGCGGGGCGGGCCGATGAGCGGCTGGCCAGGGGGGAGGCCGTGGGGCCGTTGCACGGGTTGCCCGTCGCCTTCAAGGACGTGCATCTCACACGGGGGATGCGCACCACGCTGGGGTCGCCGGTGTTCGCCGAGCACGTGCCGGACGAGGACGAGCTGGTGGTGCGGCGGATGCAGGACGCGGGGGCGGTGCGGGTCGGCAAGACCAACGTGCCGGAGTTCGGGGCCGGTTCCCACACCTTCAACCCCGTGTTCGGCGCGACGCGCAACCCGTACGACCTCGGCCGGTCCGCGGGCGGCAGCAGCGGGGGAGCGGCGGCCGCGCTCGCGGCGGGGCTCCAGCCGCTCGCCGACGGCAGCGACATGGGCGGCTCGCTGCGCAACCCCGCCTCCTTCTGCAACGTCGTCGGGCTGCGCCCCACTCCGGGGCGCGTCCCCGCGTACCCGACCCTGAACGTCCGGGACGCCCTCACCGTCCCGGGGCCGATGGGCCGCACGGTCGCCGACGTCGCGCTCCTGCTGTCGGTCATGGCCGGGCCCGATCCGCGGTGTCCGCTGTCCCTGGAGACGCCCGCCGCCGACTCCTTCCGTGCGCCCCTCGCGCGCGACACGCGCGGGCTGCGGGTCGCGTGGGCGCCCGACCTGGGCGGGCGGGTTCCGGTCGACCCGGACGTGCGGGACGTACTGGACCGGCAGGGCGCGGTGTTCGAGGGGCTCGGGTGGCGGGTCGAGGAGGACTGCCCGGACCTGGACGGCGCCGACTTCGTGTTCCGTACGCTGCGCGCGCAGGCGTTCGTCCTCGGGCTCGGGGCGGTGCTCGACGAGTTCCCCGGTCAGGTGAAGGCGACCGTCGCCTGGAACATCGCGGAGGGGCGGAGGCTCACCGGCGGCGACATCGCCAGGGCGACGGCGGAGCACACCCGCATCCTGCTCGCCGCGTCCGCGTTCTTCGAGCGGTACGACGTGCTGCTCGCGCCCGTGAGCCAGGTCGCGCCCTTCGACGTGGACCTGGAGTACCCGCGGGTCGTCGACGGGCGGCCGCAGGAGACGTACATCGACTGGATGCGGTCGTGCTCCTGGCTGTCGCTGCTCGGGGCGCCCGCGCTGTCCGTGCCCGCCGGCTTCACGGCGGCCGGGCTGCCGGTGGGCGTGCAGATCGTGGGGCCGCCGCGGGCCGAACGGGCCGTCCTGGAGGCGGGGGCCGCCTTCGAGGGCGCTACGGGGTGGGGGCGCCGGCGGCCGACAGCGGTCTGACGCCGGCGGGCCGGCATGGCGGAAGCCCCCGCCCGGTCGGGCGGGGGCTTCGGGGCGTCCCGGGCCAGTCAGGGGGGCTAGGGCGTGTCTTTCGGATCAGGCCGGGCCCGCGACGCCTGGTGCGGCACCTCGCCGCGTTGTCGCACCGCCCACGTACGCCCAGTACGAGGACGATGC
>NZ_JBHYJH010000338.1:0-4418 GCF_042740445.1 Streptomyces sp. NPDC059003
GGGGTCGAGGGAGCCGGCGTTCACACCGATGCGCAGGGGCACGCCTGCGGCTGACGCGGCCTTGGCGATATCACCGACCTTGTCGTCGAACTTCTTGATGTTGCCGGGGTTGACGCGCACGGCGGCGCATCCGGCGTCGCTCGCGGCGAAGACGTAGCGGGGTTGCAAGTGGATGTCGGCGATCACGGGGATGGGTGACTTCCTGGTGATGGCGGGCAGGGCGTCGTCGTCCTGGGAGGGGACGGCGATGCGGACGATGTCACAGCCGGCTACGGTGACTTCGGCGATCTGCCGCAGGGTGGCGTCCACGTCGGCGGTGAGCGTCGTGGTCATGGTCTGCACGCTGATGGGTGCGCCGCCGCCGACGGGGACACCGCCGGCATGGAGTAGGCGGGTGGTGCGGCGCACCGGGATCTTGGGGATGGTGGGCAGGCCGAGGCCGATGGCCGTCATCGGGCCCTCCGGGCAGAGTGAAGAGAGGTGGGGTGATGGGCCGGTGCAGTAGCGGTGTTCGGGGGCGCGAGGAGCTCTTCGCGTACGGTGCGGGCGATGCCCGCGGCATCGAGGCCGGCCTCGGCGAGCAGATCGGTGCGGCGGCCGTGGGGCAGACCGAGCACACTGACCGGTGTCGTGACGTGGGCGTCGCGGCATGCCTGGGCGATGGCTGAACCCACGCCGCCAGAATGGATGTTGTCTTCGATGGTGAGGATGAGGCAATGGCGGGCGGCCAGGCTGGGCAGGGCCGGATTGACCGGGATGACCCAGCGCGGATCCGCGACGGTCACGCCGAGCCCGTCCGCCTCCAGAAGCGCGGCGGCCTCGAGTGAGACCTGGGCCAGCGGGCCGATGGGGACGAGCAGGACATCGAGAGGGCGGCCGAGGCTGCGGTGCAGGATGTCCAGGCCGTCCATCCGTGCCACCGGCTCGATGTCCGGGCCGACCAAGGCTTTGGGCAGGCGCAGTGCGGTGGGTCCGTCCTGCATGTCGACGGCCGCCTTCAGCAGGCTGCGCAGCCGGGTGGCGTCGCGCGGATCCGCGATCCGCAGGCCTGGGACGGCCGCGAGCACGGACAGGTCCCACATGCCGTGATGGCTCGGGCCGTCGGGGCCGGTGATCCCGGCCCGGTCGAGGACGAAGGTGACCGGCAGCCGGTGCAGGGCCACATCCATCAGCACTTGGTCCACGGCCCGATTGAGGAAGGTAGCGTAGATGGCGACGACGGGGTGGATGCCGCCCATCGCCAGACCAGCCGCGGAGGTGACGGCGTGCTGCTCGGCGATGCCGACATCGAAGACGCGCTCCGGAAACCGCTCAGCCATGGGGTGCAGACCGGTAGGCCGTAGCATCGCCGCGGTGATCGCGACGATGTCCTCACGCGCGGCCGCCGCTTCCACCAGCGCCTGGCCGAACACACTCGTCCACGACCGCGCTTTGGCGGCGGGGGCCGCCGGGCGGCCGGTGGCGGTATCGACGGTGCCCACCGCGTGCAGGCAGTCCGCCTCATCCTGCTCGGCCGGGGCATAGCTCTTGCCCTTGGCTGTCATCACATGCACGACCACGGGCCGACGCAGGGCGCGAGCGCGCCGCAGCACGGTCTCGATCTCGCTGGTGTTGTGCCCGTCGATGGGCCCGAAGTAGGTGAACCCGAGCTCGGTGAACAGGTTCTGGCACGCCTTGGCGCCCCCGCCCTGCTTCAGGACAGCCAGGTGCGCGGCGAGGGCCCCCGTGGTGGGCGCGTAGGAGCGGCCGTTGTCGTTGAGCACCACAATCACCGGCCGGTGCGGGGCGCCGCCGAGGTTGTTCAGCGCCTCGAAGGCCATGCCGCCGGTGAGGGCCCCATCCCCGATGACCGCCACCACCGCCCTCTCCCCCTCGCCGTTCAGGGCCCGGGCCTTGGCCAGCCCGTCCGCGTAGAACAGGGCGGTGGAGGCGTGGGAGTTCTCCACGAGGTCGTGCACCGACTCGGCGTGGGAGGTGTAGCCGGACAGGCCGCCGGCCTGCCACAGCGTGTCGAACTCCTCGCCCCGACCGGTCAGCAGTTTGTGCACATACGCCTGGTGCCCGGTGTCGAAGATCAGCGCATCGCGGGGCGAGTCGAAGACCCGGTGCAGCGCCAAGGTGAGCTCCACCACGCCCAGGTTCGGCCCCAGATGCCCGCCCGCCGCGCACACTTTCTCGATCAGGGAGCTGCGGATCTGTGTGGCCAGCGCGGGGAGTTCTCCGGCCGGTACGTCCCGCAGTGCCTCCGGCCCGGACAGGTGCGCCAGATCCGTGACGCCGGGGCGGTCACGCGTCGGAGCACTCATCGGGCCATTCCCTTCGCCGGGGTCCAGGTCGGTACGGCTGGAACGAACCCGGCCGGCCATGCCCACTGTTGGGGACGAACAGATGCCGGGTTGAACAAGTGCACCGCCCTGGCCCCGGGCCGCACAGGGGGCCAGGGCTGTGAATGCGCCGCAACCGATGCAACATTGCGCACTTGTGAAATACGGGCGGAGGTGGCCTGGTTGACCGGAGCCAGGGAGGGAAGACGTGCCGAAGACGCCCAACACCCGCCTACGGGAACTGCTCGAGGCCGCCAAGCTCGCTGGCGCCCGCGACGCGTATCTCGTCGACGAGGCGGGCGAGATCGACGAGGCCTGGCTGGAGGGCGTGGCCACCGTCGGTGTCACCTCCGGTGCCTCGGTCCCGGAGGTCCTGGTTGACGGCGTACTGGAATACCTCGCCGCCCGCGGCTACACGGACGTCGAGACCGTCAAGGCCGCCGAGGAATCCCTCACCTTCTCCCTGCCCAAGGAACTGGGCCGCGACCTGCGGGCGGAATCGTCGGCCCGCGGGGCGGCAAAAGGCTGACCCGACGGCCGACGGCCGACACAGACGCCCCCCGGGTGTCCTGCCCTACTCCCCGGTCAGTGCCGGACGGCCTGCCACCAGCCGAAGACGAAGTCTCCATGCTCGACGGCAGCGCGCAGGAGGCTCAGGGATTCGTGCAGTTGGCGGTCGAGAGGTGTCCGGTCCCGGCCAGTCCGGGGCGGTTCGTACTCGGTCCAGTTGCGGGTGAGGTCACCGAGGTCCGCGTAGGAGCCGACGCCTTCGGTGCGGAAGCCGGAGTGCTCCAGTGTGCGGGGGAGGTCGTCGAGGGCGAGGAGGTTCGGCAGGACGAACTGCCGGCACAGCGGTTCGACGCGGTCCCGGTAGGCGGCCGTGTCGGCAGTGTGGGTGGTGAACCAGTCGTAGCCGACCCAGGAGGCTCCGGGGCGCAGGATCCGGGCCACCGCACCGTGGGCCTTGGCCTTGTCCGGCGTGTGGCACAGGGCTTCGATGCTGAAGGCGCCGTCGAAGGCGGCGCAGGGGAAGGGCAGTTGCATCGCGTCGCCGACCTGGAACCGCAGGGTCGGCAGGCCAGCGTGGAGCCGTTGGGCGAGGGCGATGTGGCGGGGTGAGAGGTCGACGCCGGTCACTCGAGCGCCCGAGTGCCGGGCCACGGCGGCGTCGGGACCGCCGGCGCCGCACCCGATGTCCGCGACGGCGGCGCCGGCGCTGAAGCGGCCGAGATCGGCCAGTCGGTGCTGCTGGCGGGCTTGGGCGACCTGCCGGGGTTCGTCACCCTGGTACCAGGTGAAGTGGAAGGAGTCGCCCCAGCCGGAGTGGAAGTAGTCGGCGGCCCGGTCGTAGTGAAGGGCGACCAGATCCCCGTACCTGCGGGTGCGCTCGTCCTTGTCGGCGAGCGCCTTGGCGAACTGTTCTCGGTCCACCGGATCCCTCCTGGGGAATGGTGCCGATCGCGAGCCGGGCCGCTGGCCGTCCCCGAGACGGCCAGCGAATGCGGACTGGGGGCTGCGGTCTACGGGTTGATGTGGCGGGAGTCAAAGTAGAGGCGCTGCTGGGCGATGAGGCCGTCACGGACCACGAAGACCTCGGTGTACGGGGCCCGGAAGGCCCGGCCGCCGGGCTGCTCTCCGGAGTCGTCGGTGTGGGTGCCGTGGAAGACGCCCTCGTGGACGACGACGTCGTCGGCGTGGTGGACCCACTCCAGGTCGATCCGGTTGTCGGGGGCGGTCTTCCACCAGTGGTCGAAGAACTCACCGACGCCGTCGTGGCCGCAGCCGATCTCCTCGCCGCCGACCTGCAGGGTGGCGTCGGGCCGGTAGCAGTCGAGGTAGGCGTCACGGTCCTTGGCCTGCCAGGCCCGCATCGCCTGCTCCACGATCTGCGCCACCTCGCTGGTGGGCGTCAGGCTCATGTCTGCCTCCTCTTGTCGCGCAGGAGTTCCTGCATCTGGTCCAGGGTCAGGTCGGACGTGATATCGTCCTCGCCGATCTCGATGCCCAGCTCGCTCTGGGCACGCATGGCGAGTTCGACGATCTTGAGGGAGTCCAGGTCCAGGTCGCGAGGGGTGGTCGAGCCAGTCACCGTCT
>NZ_JBHYJH010000339.1:0-4378 GCF_042740445.1 Streptomyces sp. NPDC059003
GGTTCGGGAAGGGGCGGGGTGGGGGAAATGTCACCCCTTCCAGACGCCCGTCTCCGCCGTCTCCCTGACGAAGTCCGAGAAGGCCCTCGGCGCCCGGCCGAGTACCTCCCGCACCCCGTCGGAGACATGCGCATTGCGCCCGTCCAAATTCGTCTCGAACAACTCCACAAGAAACTCCACCTCCCCCTCAGGCACCCCGAATTCCCGCAGCGCACCCCCGTACTCCCGCGCCCCCACCGGCACATAGCCGAGCTCCCGCCCACTCGCGGCAGCGATCTCGGCGACCGCGTCCCGGAAGGACAGCAGCCGGTCCCCGCTGACCTCAAGGACCTCCCCGTCGTACCGCTCGCCCGCGGCGAGAACCGCGACGACCACGTCGGCGATGTCGCGCACGTCGATGAACGGTTCGAGGACCTCGCCCGCGGGGAAGACGAGCTCCCCGCCGCGCAGCCCGTCGACGAGCGGGCCCTCGCTGAAGTTCTGCGCGAACCAGCTCGCGCGCACCACGGTCCACCGCGCGACACCGGAGTCGGCGAGCGCCCGCTCGGTGGCGTGGGCCTGGTCCTCGCCGCGCGCGGAGAGCAGCACGAGGTGGCGCACGCCGAGCTCCGCGGCCCGGCGGCCGAACGCGCCCACGGCGTCGGCGGCCCCGGGCGCGCCGACGTCCGGCTGGTAGGAGAGGAACGCCGCGTCGGCGCCCCGCAGCGCGTCCGTCCACGTCGACGGGTCGTACCAGTCGAACCGCACCGCGGTGGCGCGCGCCGCCTCCCGCACGGTCAGCCCCGCGTCCCGCGCCGCGAGCGCGACCCGGCTCCCGACCCGCCCGGTCGCACCGGTCACCAACAGCGTCATTTCGTGCGTCGTGTTCTGCGTGTTGTTCGTCATGGCATTCAGTCAACTGCCGCCCCGCCGCCCGGGCCATCCGTCAGCGGCTCAGCCCCATACGCGTGCGTCTACGCTGCTCACATGGACGTACTCGCAGGCTTGCTCGAAGGCCCGCGCGCCCGGGGGGCCTTCATGATCCGGGCGTGCTTCGAGCCGCCGTGGGCCGTCCGCATCGCGGACGAGGCCCCGGTCTCGGTGATGATCATGATGGACGGGGACGCGTGGATCGTCCCGGAGGAGCCCGGCGGGGGCGCCGCCCAGCGCCTGCGGCCCGGCGACCTCGCCATCGCCCGCGGGCCCGACCACTACCTCGTCGCGGGCGACCCGGAGACGAAGCCCTTCGCCGAGATCCAGCCGGGGCAGCGCTGCGTGCCGCTGAACGGCGCGCCCGACGGCCACTACGCGGGCCTCGGAATGCGCGCCTGGGGGCAGGCCGGCGGATCCGTCCGGATGCTGATCGGGACGTACCAGATGCAGGGCGAGATCACCGGGCGGCTCCTCGGCGCGCTGCCGCCGCTGCTCGTGCTGCCCACGGAGGTGTGGGACTGCCCGCTCACGCCGTACCTCGCCGAGGAGATCAGCAAGGACGAGCCGGGGCAGGAGGTCGTCCTCGACCGGCTCCTCGACCTGCTGCTCATCGCGGCCCTGCGCGCCTGGTTCGCCCGCCCCGAGGCCAAGGCCCCCGCCTGGTACCGGGCGCTCGGCGACCCGGTCGTCGGGCCCGTCCTGCGGCTGCTCCAGGACAACCCGGCGCACGCCTGGACCGTCGCGTCGCTCGCCGCCGAGGCCGGTGTCTCGCGGGCCGCGCTCGCCCGGCGCTTCAGCGAGCTCGTGGGCGAGCCGCCCATGACGTATCTGACCGGCTGGCGGCTCGCCCTCGCCGCCGACCTGCTGCGCGACAGCGACCAGACCATCGCGACGATCGCCCGCAAGGTCGGCTACGGCAGCGCGTTCGCGCTGTCCAGCGCCTTCAAGCGGGTGTACGGCGTCAGCCCGCAGGAGCACCGCACGGGCGCGGCGTAGCCTGGGCATATGTCCGGACGGCAGGAGGTGCGGAGGCAGGCCGAGGCGGCCCCGGCGGGCGCCGCTTACGCCGAACGGCCCTCCGCGCTGCTCCCCGGCTCCGTCGTATGGACCAAGGCGGCCGCCCCCGACGACCCGGCGGGCGCCGCCGCCGTGCTCCCCGACGGGTGCATGGACCTGCTGTGGACCGAGGGCAGGCTCTTCGTCGCGGGCCCGGACACCCGCGCCCACCTGCCGGAGCCCGAGTCCCCGGGCCGGTACGTCGGCCTCCGCTTCGCTCCCGGCACCGCGCCCGCGCTGCTCGGCGTGCCCGCCCACGAACTGCGCGACCAGCGCGTGGAGTTGGCCGACCTGTGGCGGCCCGCCGAGGTGCGGCGGCTCACCGCGCGCGTGGACGCGGCCGCCGACTCGATGGCCGCCCTGGAGCGGATCGCGCGCGACCGCCTCGCGGACGCGCCCCCGCCCGACCCGCTCCTGACGCGCGTCGTGACCTCCCTGCGCGCGGGCCGCACCGTCGCCGAGACCGCCGACGCCGTCGGCATGGGCGCCCGGCAGCTGCACCGCCGCTCCCTGCCCGCGTTCGGCTACGGCCCCAAGACCCTCGCCCGGGTCCTGCGCCTGCAACGGGCGCTGTCGCTGGCCCGGGACGGACTGCCGTACGCGGACACGGCCGCCGTCGCGGGCTTTGCCGACCAGGCCCATCTGGCGCGTGACGTCAAGGAGTTGACGGGCATGCCCCTCGGCGACCTGCTGCGGGCGCGCTGACGGGGCGGCTCAGCCGGGCAGCGGTGCGAAGAGCTCCGCGCCGGTGCCGTCCGGGTCGAGCACGATCGCGTACCGCTGCCCCCACACCGCGTCGAACGGCGCGAGCTCCGAGCGGTACCCGGCGGCCGTCAGGTCCTCGTGCAGCGCGTCCACGCCCGCCGCCGTAGCGCAGTGGAAGGCGAGCGCGACCCGGCCCCCGCCGGACGGCGACCGCCATGCGGGATGGAAGGAGCGGATGGTCTCCTCGGTGTCGAAGGCGACCCGCAGGCCGCCCGGCAGCGTGGTCTCCACATGCGGCAACTTCTCGTCGCCCGGGGCGAATTCGAGCCCGAGGCGGCCGTAGAAGGCGAGCGCCGCCGCCATGTCCGACACGACGATGCCGAGCATGTCGAGCCGGGGTGTGACGTGAGAGGGGGTGTCGTTGCTCTTCTTGCTGCTGTTCATGCCGGAAGGGTAGGCACGCGCCCGGCGCGTGGTCTTGAAGGAAACGGACACGAGCCCCGTCCGCCCCGTCCGGCCGACTGTCCCGGGTACCGAATCCTCGCTACGGTGGGGTCATGGGTATCCCTGGCGAGAACCATCTGGCGGCAGCCGTAGTGGCCCACCGGGGCCGTGTCCTGCTCGTGCGCCGCAGTGAGACCGAGCGGTTCCTGCCGCGCGTGTGGGGGGTGCCCTGCGGAAAGCTCGAGCCGGGCGAGAGCCCGCGCGACGGCGTCCTGCGCGAGCTCAAGGAGGAGACCGGCCTCCTCGGCCGCGTCGTCCGCAAGGTCGGCGAGTCCTCGTTCGTCAGCCACTATCAGGGGCACGAGGTGAAGAACTGGCAGGACAACTTCCTCGTCAGGCCCGTCACCTTCGACGTGACCCTTCCCCTCCCCGACCAGGCCCACCGCTGGCTCGCCCCCGACGAGCTCAGGACCGTCGAGATCGACGACTACAACATGGACATCGTGCGGCAGGCCCTGAGCAGGCTGAGCGCCCGCTAGCCCGTCGCGCCCGTCAACCCGTCCAGCCGCCGGTCCCGCCGATCCCGCTCTCCCTCGCCCCGTCGGCGTCCCCGCCGACGAGCTCCGCGAGCGTCCGCAGCTCGCCCAGGTACTCCGCCACCTCCATCGGCTCCTTCGCGTACGCCTCCGCGCGCGTCCCCTCGTCGTCCCCCGTGAACACGTCCGTGTAGCGGCGCCTGTCCGTGCCCGTCTCCAGGAACAGCGTCACCGTCGTGCCGGGCGACGCGCACCACGCCCGGTGCAGGGCGTACGGCGACAGGGCGTAACCGCTGCCCGCCTCGTACTCCGCCGTCTGCGTGAGCCGGAGCCGGGCCCGGCCCGCGGGCTCCAGGAGCCAGTCGCTCTCCTCGTCCGACAGGGACTCGCGGTAGCGGGCCGCCGCCACGCCGCCGTCCGCCGCCGCCCCGTACGGCTCCATCGTCTCGTACAGCTCCATGCCGAGCCGGCCCCGCACGACGTACGAGGCCAGCGGGGAGCGGTGGTTGTGGATGTCCTCGCGGCCCGCCCGCAGCGAGCCCGGATGCCAGATGTGGGCGCGCAGCAGATGCCGGGAGCCGACGTCGACCAGGAGCAGCTTGTCGAAGCCGAGCACATGGCGGTACGACAGGGCCGCGCAGCCGGACGGGTCGCCGAGCCCCGACGCCAGCTCCGTGATGAGCGCCAACAGGCGGCCGGGGCGGCCCAGTTCGGCGACCACCGAG
>NZ_JBHYJH010000340.1:0-4374 GCF_042740445.1 Streptomyces sp. NPDC059003
ACGACGGACGGGACATAGGCGTGGGCAGTGCCGCCACTGATCCCGAACCCCGCGGCGAGTAGTAGGGCCCGTCCGTCCTGATGCGATCAGTGGGGATCAGCGTGCCGTCGACGATGACGAAGTCGCCCTCGCCCAGGCCGACGAGGGCCTCGTGCAGGCCCGGCGCCCACGCCGCCAGGACCTCAACAGTCTCGTCGACGCATCGCCAGGCGGTCGCCCCCGACACCCCGAACCAGGCCCCGGCCCCGGCCCCGGCCTGCCGATACGTCTCGTTCTTCCGTAGGTGGGCGAGCACCAGCAGGGCCGGCTTGAAGCAACCCAGCCTCCGCCACCTTGAGTTCAGCTCACGCCGACGTGCGTAGATCAGCCACGAGACGTGCTCGACCAGCTCGTGCGGCACATCGAGCGTGGAAGAATACCGGACCAACAGGGCCCCTCGGACGCTGCGTGACGAGTGATGTCACCACGGCAACGACCAGGGGCCCTGCCTCGTCACCCCACCCCGTTGACCAGGCATTTCACCCCTCCAGAGGCAGGATGAAAGAGGCTCAGTAGCCTCTCAGGTGACGAGAAGGGGGTGGCCGTTCATCTCATCGCACTAGGGTGGCGACACCGGTGAGGGTGGCCTGCTGCAGGCCGTTCGTGTCACTGCATGCGCCAAGCCCTGGAATGACGGAAGTGACGGCGAAGGTGAATGTAGCTCCGTTGTAGCGCCCGGTTAGGGTGCCACCACCTCCCTTTTGCTGCGTGATCTGTTCGGCCAGTGAGGCGAGATTCCAAGAATAACTACTTGAGTTAGCCGTGTCACTTGGGTTGCTTACCAGGTTCCAGCGGACACTGCTGTCCGTCAGGTTGTCGCTGACATACGCTCCGGCGGCGCAGCTCGTGAGGGCTGGCTTGGCAGCCTTTCCGTATGCGGTGAAACTTGCGTACACCCCATTGGAGTCGGCCTGCAGGTCGGGGTCGCCAATACAGCTGGTGAGGGCACCATTGGTGGTAGTGATGGTGATATCGTCCTGCAGAGGGTTCGGGAGGTTCTTCAGCCCCGGAGTGTAGTGCACCTTAGTGGTGAAGTTGCATACGACAGGCGTCACTGCCTGAGCTGTGGAGTGGACCACGATGGTGAACAGGCCACTGAGCAGCACAAGTGCACCTGCAAGGCAGGCAGCAGTGCGGCGTCGTTTATGCGAGTGTTGCGGGTGATCAGCTCGGTCGCGGGACCAGGGAGATGGAGACATGTTGCCTTCTTCCTTGCTGGGTGTTTATGGCCAGAGGCCGGATGAAACCTATGGCCGGGGGGAGGGGGTGGGGTCGGGCTGAGGCTCGAGCAGTGCCTCGGCCCTGGGGCCCTGGACACGGACCGCCAGGAGCACCGCAACAGCGGATACCAAGAGGAACACGAGTGCGTACACAGTGACCGGTTGCTTGCTTCCCGACCACGTTGTCAAGGTTGAAGTTGTCAGGGTGGCCCCGAGCAGGCCAGCGGGCACAGCAGCACACGAGGAGCTCAGCCCGATAGCACTCACCCGCACCGAGGTGGGAAATAGTGGCGCCAGCAAGGCCGGTTGCGGGCCGACCAGGGCCGCAAACCCTGCCATCGACATGAGGAAAATGATGCTCAGGAGATGAGCGTCACTGTATCGCTGAAGGACCGAGGAGGCAGCAGTGCACGCTGTCGTGAGTATGACACCAGACAACATCACGTGCTGACGGCCGCACCAGTCGGACAAAGCCCCACACAACGGAACCCCAGTGAGAAAAACTACCAGACCAGCAACTACTACTATCAAACTGGCACTCTGAGACATTCCGGTTGCCAGGAGGCGCGGATGGAAGTAGCCGATTGACATCGCCGAGAAGGCGATTTCGGTACCGAGGGCGACTCCAGTCGCGATGAGCAGACGGCGCCTATGACGGAGTACCAAGCTCCTCAACGGCCAGTAAATGCTAGCTCCGACGGCGGGCAGGGTGATGGAGGCCTGGGCCTCGTTGATGCTTTCCTTGGCCCACCACCAGATGCACAGCAGGATCACAGGGGCGAGGAACGCAATCCGCCACCCCCAGGTATAGAATGCAGGGGCTGGCAGGAGCGACCAAAGAAGTGCCAGAACACCGAAGGCAATCGCCCCTCCGCAGATCACGCCGATCTGCGGCAAGCTCCCTGCCAGTCCACGCCGCCCAGGGCTTACGCTCTCGAGCGCGCAAACTGTCGCGCTGCCGGATACACCGCTGCTCCCCAATTCCTGCACTAAGCGAAGTACGACCAGCAGGATTCCCGTGCTCACACCAATCTGCCGCCAGCTGGGAAGAAATGCCATCAGCCCTGTAGCGGCCGCAGTCAGACACACCGACACTGCCAGTGCCGGGTATCGCCCCGTCAGGTCAGCCAAGTTGCCGAAGATCACTGCACCTAGCGGACGGGCTGCTATACCCGTCCCATATACCGCCACCGTGGTCAGTCCGGCAGACCACGGATGCCCATAGGGAAGGAAGAGGTGCCCAAACACTACTACGGCTGCGGCCATGTACAGGAAATGGCAGTACCAGGCGACGCTGGTGCTCAGCACGCCAGTAAGGATCGCCCTGCGGGCCTTAACCCCGAATGGGGGCATTTGATCAGTCATCACGCGACTCCAGGGCAGCGGCATATCAGCAGATCGCGTCCAGAAGGTGGTGGCAAAGGCCGACGAGCGTAGGTTTCATACAAAATCGAGAAGTTCGTGCGGAAGGACCCGCACACGTGACGGAACGAGTATCCCCGGAGCCCTATTCAATGGGGGCCCCTACAGGTTTCGTCAACCCGTAGGGCTCGGTTGAGGGTCGTAGAAGGTGCCGTCGTGGAGCATCGCGAAGAGCACCTCGGCTCGTCGTCTCGCGAGGCAGAGGAGCGCTTGAGTGTGGTGCCTTCCCTGAGCAATCTTCTCGTCGTAGTAGGCCCTCGATCGCGGATCGGACGGAGCCGCGGACGCGGACATCAAGAAGGCTCGCTTGAGCTGCTTGTTTCTTCGTCGGGAGGACTGTTCGCCCCGGATCGAGGAGCCCGAACTGCGGGTCACTGGGGCGAGGCTCGCATAGGCGGCCAGGTGGGTGGCGGACGGGGATGCGGTGCCGTCGCCGACATCGATGAGGATCCTCGATCCGGACGGCGAGAAGTTTGCGCTGGTTGAGCACGGCTTGAAGCGAGTTGGCGAGGCTCGGGACGATCAGCGCGGCAGCATCCGTGCCGGGAACGACGACAGTCTGCTCGTCGAGTGCGGCGAAGATGTCTTCGACCAGCCGCTCGGCTATCCTGGGCGCCCTCGGACGTATCAGGTTACTGAGCCTGCGACGGCCGAGTATGTCGATGGGCAGCAGCAACGTGTGTGGCCCAGTTCGGCGCCCTCTCGTCCTCCAGCTCGATGGAGCGGAGAGTGTGTGGCATCGAGCGAGCGGCGTCCGCGATGACGAATGTGTCGCGGGCGTCGGTCTTGGCCTCGCCGGGGTGGAGGTCGGCGATCCAGCGCATGGTCAGGCCGGGCAGATAGGCGACTTCGCAGCCCATGTCCCGGGCGACGGCCAGCGGCAGGGTTCCGATCGTGGCCGACTTGGTCGACGACCACGAGCACGGTGCCGTGCTTGGCCTGCAGTTTCGCGAAGACCTCGCGGAGCTTGGGTTCGTTGTTGGGCAGCCTGCAGTCGAAGGCCTTCTTCCCGGCGGGGGTGATGGCGGTGGTGTGGTGTTCGACCTTGCCGACGTCCAGGCCGAGGTAGACGTCGATGTCGCGGGCGTCGATCACGTGCTGTGTCCTCCGGTCGTACACGTCCGGCCCTGCCACGGCACTGATCGCCCCATCCACATTACGAAGAGCCTCCCTGTCTCCGAAGAAGCCGGTGGTCATGCCCCTGCGGTCTGTCGACGCCTCCGGAGCCGGTGACACCACCCCCAGGCCATGCGATCCAATGTCGTTGCTTTTGTGGGGTCCGGCTGATTGAGCCGGTGTGCTGATATCAAGGTTGGAGCGGTTGGGGCTAGGGATCTTGACCCAGTCCTGCCCTCCTGAGCTGGTGGACCGGGTCGTCGGGGAGGAAGGCCGCAAGGAGAAGCGGCGCCGGTTGCTGTCCGCCTGGTTCACCGTCTACTTCGTCCTCGCCATGTGTCTCTTCCCGCAGGCGGACTACCTTGAGGTGCTGCGGCTGGTGAAGGCCGGTGAGCCGGTTCTGCAGCCATGGACCGGGGTGAACAAGTCCTCGCTGACCAGGGCTCGGCAGCGGCTGGGCTGGTCGGTGATGCGTGAGCTGTTCCGCGCGGTGGCACGGCCACTGGGCACGGCCCCGGAGCTATCGACGCCGACGGCCGCCTCGTCGTCGTGGTCGGCCGACCGTTGCCCGGCAGCC
>NZ_JBHYJH010000341.1:0-4370 GCF_042740445.1 Streptomyces sp. NPDC059003
CACCCTGCCCAGCACTTTCCCCCTCCAAGAAACGGGATGAAAGAGATTCAATGACCCCGCTGAAAATGCTTACTGACCTTGTCTGTGTGTTGTCGTGCGTTCGAGTCCGGTCGCGGCTAGGCAGCTGTCGATGAGATCGCTGCGGTATTGGAGCTGGCCAAGGCCGCGGCGGAGGGTGCCGAGGAGGTGGTCGGGGTCGGCGAAGGCGGTGTTGGCCTGGCAGCTCCTGCGCAGGAGCGACCAGATCCCTTCGACCAGGTTCAAGTCCGGGGCATAGGGCGGCAGGTAGTAGCACGTGATCCAGTCACGCCTGCCGATGAAGGCCCGCAGCCGTGCGTCCTTGTGGACGTTCAGGTTGTCCCAGACGAGGACAATCGGGCCGCCGAGCTGTTGGTGGGCTGGGATCAGCAGGTCCCGGTAATCGCTCCATGTGAGGCTTCTTCGGCCGGCGCCCTTGGGACGTTCGTGCCGTTTGGGCCGGAAGATCAGGCGTGAACGCTCGCCGTGCTTGTAGCAGGCCAGGGCGGCGATGGAGAAGCGGCGGTGGGAGCGTCCGCGGACCCGGACCACCGGGGTGTGCCCGCGCCGGGCCCAGGTGCGGCGGGTGGGCGGCATCAGCGAGAAGCCGGACTCGTCCTCGAAGCAGAGCCGGGCTCCCCGCGCCGCCGCGGTGGTTCCGCCTCGGGCCAGGTCTCCTTCACCCAGCCGGTGACCTTCTCCTGGTCGCGTTCCACTGCCCGCCGGGCTGGCATCTGATGGCTGAACCCGTGGCGCCGCAGCATCTTCGCGATGGCGGAGAGCGTGAAGCTCTTGTGGAACCGGCGCCGATGAGGGTCTTGATCCGGGCCAGCGTCCAGGTCTGATCCGGCCAGCCGTGTGCCACCGGCCCCTTGGCCAGCTCCTCTTCCAGCACCGCAAACAGGGTCTCGCTCAGCCCCGGCCGGGCTGCCGATCCCTTCGAGCGCAGGCCGCGCTGCCCCGCGTTCTCCCAGGCCCGGCGCCACCGCTGCACCGAGCGGACGCTGACCCGCAGCCTCTTCGCGATCACGTCGTTGCGCTGCCCGGCGACGAACATCCCGGCCGCGTCCATGCGGATACGCTCGCGGAAGGCCCGCCGCTCGGCAGTCAGGCCACCGCCTTGCGGATATCTCACGACTCCGGCGTACTGCGACGATCACCGGCTGTCAGCCCTCACGACAACACACAGACAAGGTCAGTAGTCGACACAACCGTCATGGTCGCTGGGAGGGTTTGCGAGCCATTAGCAGGAGGTAGCCGATGTAGCCGACGTCGGCGGCGGCGGCGTGCCATGTGACCATTTCCTCGATCGCCGTCACTTGTTCCGTGCCGCATACCGCGATTAGTTCGTTACGGGAGTGCGTCAGGCGTTCCAGGAGCTGGGCATAGGAGAGTTTCGTCTGCTCGCTGATGTCGACGCTGTCCTCGACGTGGAAGCCGGCCTCCGAGGCCAGCTGCCGGTAGATATCTCGAGATGGGACGGACACCAGACTCCTGGCAAGGGCCGACGGCGGAGTGGGAATTGCTGGTACCGCCTGCAGTGCCATGGTGAGGTCCGCGATGACCAGTTGCGCCCCGGGACGGAGCACGCGATGAATCTCCCGTAGCGCCTGGAGTTTGTCAGGCATGTGCAAGATCGACTCGATCGCGATCGCCGCATCGAAAGAGCCATCTCCAAAGGGCAGGCAGACGGCATCCGCAACGTGGTACTCGGTATCGTTGTCGAGCCCTTCCTCGTGGCTGAGGACGGTAGCGGTCTCCACCTGTTTCGCGCTGAGCGAAATACCAGTCACGTGTGCCCTGGTGGTGTGCGTGATGTGACGGGCGGGCCCGCCAGTGCCGCAGCCGACATCGAGCAGTCGCTGCTCGGCGCGGATGCCGGTGCGGGCGGCGACGAGGTCGGTGAGGTTCTCCTGGGCCTCGGCTAGCGTGGCGTCGCCCTGCCCCGAAGCCCAGTAGCCAAGGTGGATGTTCTCGCCGGACAGGATCCGCACCGCTTCGGTGTTGGAGTAGAACTCGGCCACGGCTTCGAGCGAAGGTCCGGTCTCGGGCATATCCGTGGGCTCCTGTTCAGGCAGGTGGGTTGCGTACCTAGTGCCTTAGCACGCGACGTTCACCTGTGTCTAGTGTCTCGTGATCCAATTTCTGTCACGGAACCTCTTTCATGCTGAATATTGGCAGGTCAGGAGGGTGTGAACGGCCTGGACGATCGTGCCGATACGCCGGGTGGAACATCGAGCTCGCCGTAGCAGACGCCAGGACTTCAGCTGTGCGAAGGCTCGCTCGCCCGGGGCCCTCAACCGGGCATGTGCCGTTGGAGATTGAGATATCAGTGGGGTTGGACAGCGGATGTCACTGAGTTGGCCATCGGGGATGTCAGTTCGGCTGCGGTAGCGCGGCGGTGGTGCCGGTGCCTTCCGGTGGCGGTTCGGGGAGCATCCG
Organism: Streptomyces sp. NPDC059003; assembly: GCF_042740445.1. NCBI lineage: Bacteria > Bacillati > Actinomycetota > Actinomycetes > Kitasatosporales > Streptomycetaceae > Streptomyces > Streptomyces sp. NPDC059003. The sequence continues at coordinate 2,461 of NZ_JBHYJH010000341.1, forward strand.
CAGGCTGTAGGCGACGTTGTCGTGGAGATGGTCGACGATGTCGCCGCAGGTGACCATCCCGGCGCCGGCGAGGTCTTCGACGGCTTGTCGCTGGGCGGCGTCGGTAGTGTCGATGCCGCCGTCGACCCAGACGCGGAGGAGGACCTCGGCCTCGATGGGCTGGATGGGGCCGCGGATGTGGGGATGAAGGTTCTTGCGCCCGGCGATGGCGTCGGCCTGGTCGGGCCGGAGAACGTCGAGCCTGGGGGCGGCGGTGTATCCGTCGGGCGGGACGTGCCGCAAGACAAGCGCGCCGCCGGCATTGGGGTGGGCGCGGGCGTGGTCGAGGGCGGTGTCGAGGCGGGGTGCGGGCCAGAGCAGGGCGAGCGTGAGCGCGTCGGCGGTGAGAGGCCCCTCGGCGTGCGCGAGCGTGGTGATGAGGGTGAGGGCGTCGCGGTCGGCGCCGGGTGGTCGGCGGTCGACGACTTCGCGCTGGCGGGGGCGTTCGAAGAGTTCGTTGGCACCGTCGATGAGGTCGGCGGGGTGGATGTCGAGGCGGCGGGCGAGTTCGAGCAGGACGTGGACGGGCAGGTCGGGGAGTTCTTCGAGGTCCGTCTGGTGTTCGTGGATGCCGAGGAGGTCGGCGAGCTGCCAGGCGGTCATGCCGGCGGCGAGCAGGCGTCACTTGAGGACGTGGTTCTTCTGGGCGGTGATGTATGTGCGGGGGTAGGGGCTTTGGCGGCCGGGGCGGGGGCCGAAGCTGGCGTCGTCGCTGGTCACAGGCGGCTGCGGAGGTCGTCGCTGAGGGCGATGAGGTCGAGGCCGCGGTGGTGCATCCATCCGGCCTGGGACGCGTCGTGCTGGTCTTCGTCGCCGTGGCGGCAGTGGGAGCGGTGAGCCAGGCGGGGTTGAGGCGGATGCGGTGGCAGGTGCGCATGATGGCTTCGCGCAGGCCGGGCTCGGGGCTCTTGGTGCCGGGGTCCTTGGGGTGGATGAACAGGGGGTCGATGTCGGTGGCGCCTTGGTGGCGGCGGTAGGCGAGGTGGGCGGCGATGAGAGGGGCGGCGTGTTCGGGCAGGGTCACGGGTTCGTCGGATTCGAGGTGGAGGACCTGGAGGGCGTTGAGGTCGAGGGTGGTGTGCCGGTGGGTGCGTCGCTTCCAGGGGACGCTGAGGTGGCGGGTGTCCGGGTCGGTGGGGGGGCTGCCGGCGGGTGGGAAATGGACGGCGTGGCCGTCGGGGGCGGTGGTGCCGCAGGGTATCCGGCCGAAGCCGGTGGGCTCGCGCGAGAGGTGGATGGACAGGGCGGTCGCGGCGGCGTCCTCGATGGTGGCGGCGGCGCGGAGCTTGTCGCAGCTGCGGGCGGTCAGCTGGCTGAGCAGGCGGGTGGTGGGGCCGGTGCCCAGGGTCTCCATCTGCCAGCGCAACAGGTAGCCGCGGAAGAACAGGGCGGTCTGGAGGGCGCGGAGGCGTACGAGGGCGTGGGCCTGGTCGGGGGCGGGGTCGATGCGGTCACCGCGCAGGTAGAAGGTGAGCCGGGCGGCGAGGGCGCGGGTGTGGCGGGGGCTGCCCTCGGTGGTGTGGTGGCCGGTTGGGAAGCGGCGGGTCAGCCACGCCTCGGCGAGGTGGAGTTCGCGGTCGTAGACCTCGCGGACGGCGGTGAAGGTGTTGCCGGGCAGCTTGCGGCGGCAGGCGGCGAGGAAGACCGGGAAGTCGTGCAGCGGCAGGATGGGGCCGGTTCCCTCGGCCCACGGGGTCTTGGTGTTGGCGCGCAGACCGCTGGTCAGGGCGCGCGGGGGCGGCGGGAGTTGGCGCAGGAAGGCGCCGAAGTCGATGCCCTGGAAGCGGTATCCGGCGTCGCGGAAGGCGCGCAGGGGTGCGGGGACGTAGGTGTCGTCCTCGGTGGTCGGCCAGATCAGCCACACCGTGGCG